>JBEAXM010000115.1:0-2513 GCA_041159805.1 Bacteroidota bacterium | reverse complement strand
AAAAAGAAGTAATTCATCAAAAAATATTAAAAATCAATCAGAAACATAAACCTTCGGGTATATAAGGTATAGGATGCAGGCAATAAAAGGATTACCTTTGCACCCTCAAAAGTTGGTCAATCGACCATTCATAACATGAAGAATATCAGAAACATTGCCATTATTGCCCACGTCGATCATGGCAAAACAACCTTGGTTGACAAGATATTGCACCAATCGCAGCTCTTCAGGGAGAACCAGCAAATGGGCGAACTCATTCTCGACAACAACGACTTGGAGCGTGAACGTGGCATCACCATTGTGGCTAAAAATGTCTCTGTAAATTATAAAGGTGTAAAAATCAATATTATAGACACCCCCGGGCACGCAGACTTCGGAGGAGAGGTGGAGCGAGTGTTGACTATGGCGGATGGTGTCCTCCTGTTGGTTGATGCGTTTGAAGGACCGATGCCTCAAACCCGATTCGTTTTGCAAAAAGCCCTACAAGCCAACTTGAAGCCGATTTTGGTGATTAACAAGGTCGACAAGGAAAATTGTCGTCCCGACGAAGTGCACGAAAAGGTTTTCGACCTCTTTTTCAATTTGGATGCAACCGAAGAGCAATTGAACTTCCCAACCGTTTACGGTTCTTCAAAACATGGATGGATGTCGCACGACTGGAAGGTTCAAACCAATGACATCACTGCATTATTGGATACGATTGTCAGCTATGTGCCCGAAGCACCAACAAGAGAAGGAACCCCGCAAATGCTTATTACCTCTCTCGACTATTCATCCTTTGTGGGTAGGATTGCCATCGGAAGGGTCCATCGTGGAACCTTCAAGGAGAATATGCCAGTTACTTTGATGAAGAAAGATGGAAGAGGCGTGAGAACCAGAATTAAAGAGTTGATGACTTTTGAAGGCCTGGGACGTGCAAAAGTTTCAGAGGTTCCTTCCGGAGACATTTGCGCCCTGGTGGGTTTGGAGGATTTTGAAATCGGCGACACGGTTGCCGACTTTGAAAACCCGGAAGCTTTGAAACCCGTAGCCGTTGATGAGCCCACCATGAGCATGTTGTTCACCATCAACAACTCTCCTTTCTTCGGGAAAGAAGGGAAATTCGTGACCTCACGCCACCTTCGTGATCGGTTGTTCAAAGAACTTGAAAAGAACCTTGCCTTGCGTGTTGAGGAAACAGGTTCACCTGATGCCTACCTAGTCTACGGAAGGGGAATCCTGCACTTGTCAATTTTGATTGAAACCATGCGCAGGGAAGGATACGAGCTTCAAGTGGGACAACCTCAGGTGATCATCAAGGAAATCGACGGTGTCAAATGTGAGCCGATTGAATCCCTATCAATAGATACACCCGAAAATGTATCCGGTAAAGTGATCGAGCTGGTTACCCAGAAAAAAGGGGAACTGCTGATCATGGAACCCAAAGGCGACTTACAACATTTGGAGTTCGACATCCCTGCAAGAGGTTTGATCGGGTTGCGAAACGCCATTCTAACCGCTACCGCGGGTGAAGCCATCATGGCACACCGCTTCAAAAGTTACGAACCATGGAAAGGAAATATCCCGGGAAGAATCAACGGTGTACTGATTAGCATGGACAAAGGATCATCAACCGCCTACTCCATCGATAAAATGCAAGACCGTGGAGCTTTCTTTATCAGTCCGGCAGAGGATGTTTACGGCGGACAAGTGATTGGAGAGCACATCAGGCCTGGGGACTTGGTTATAAACGTGACACGCGCCAAACAGTTAACCAACTTCCGTGCATCCGGTAGTGATGACAACGTCAGAATTACTCCTAAAATCGACTTCTCACTGGAAGAGGCAATGGAATATATCGAGTGGGATGAATATGTTGAATTGACTCCGAAGTCAATCCGTATCCGCAAAATCTTCCTGGATGAGAACGAGCGCAAACGCCAGCAAAAGAAAGTAATGGCCTAATACTTCAATTAACACAAAAGAAAAAGGCGATGGATGTTCCATCGCCTTTTCAGTTTTTTAGCGATTGATTACTTTACACGCTCAACATAGGAGAAGTTACGTGTGTCTATCTTGATTTTCTCTCCTTGGTTCACAAACAAAGGCACATTGATTACAGCACCTGTCTCGAGGGTTGCCGGCTTCAAGGTGTTGGTGGCAGTGTCGCCCTTTACGCCTGGCTCAGTATAAGTTATTTCCAATTCTACGAATGTCGGGGCCTCGGCAAGGATCGGATTGTCTTGTTCAAAAGCGATTTTAACCGTCATGCCCTCTTTCAGGAACTGCGATGAATCCCCAAATAATGACTCGGGAATATGCACCTGCTCGTACGAGTCATTATCCATGCATACATAATGCTCACCCTCTTTGTAGATGTATTGAAGTTCCTTGTATTCGACACGGGCTATCTCCACCTCTTCGCCAGAGCGAAAACGGTATTCAGCCAACTTACCGGTTTTCAGGTTGCGCATTTTGGCTTGATAAAAGGCCCTGAGGTTTCCAGGTGTACGGTGTTGGTATTCGATAATCTG
>JBEAXM010000055.1:0-4375 GCA_041159805.1 Bacteroidota bacterium | reverse complement strand
GGAGAGATGTCCGAGTGGTTTAAGGAGCACGCCTGGAAAGTGTGTATACTCCAAAAGGGTATCGAGGGTTCGAATCCCTCTCTCTCCGCTGAATAAATCAAATCATGTCCCGCCAAGGCGGGACATTTTGTTTTCTGGAAAGTCCCGAAAGCTTGCTTTCAGGGGCTTGAAAGAAAATAAAAACCAGCGCAGCGAATGATTTGATTTTGACTTCCGGAGATCAGGGGATCATGAGCGAAGCGAATAATCCCTCTCTCTCCGCCAAAACCCAACCCAATGCCCTGCAACAGCGGGGCATTTTTCATTTGCAGATGAGCCAAGCTTGCTTGAGCGAAATCGAGTTAATGAAAAATCTCGGTGGTGAAGCAACCGAGACAAAGGGAAGTAATCTAACAATATGTTACGACCTACAACGGAAATTCTGAGTAGTACATCAGTTAGCCGATATCCCGACCAGCCGTGGGTAACCAATTCATATTGACGCCTAAAATAGGATCTCTGTTGATGCATCGGTCCATCGTCCAAATCAACTTAAACACATATCGTAATAAACGCATCTCAATCATGACACCTTGAAATTTATAGACACCATGCACCCTATTGCCAATTCAAAACCTTAATCTTACATTTGGTCAAACAAACCTAATCACATGAAAAAACAACTGGCCCTGGCCCTTTTACCCTTACTTATTCTTATCGGATCCTGTAGCAAACCCGATACCCATGAGAGCATCGGAACCAGCGAAGTATTAAAACTCAAAGAAACCTTAGCAGCAGTGCCTCAAGGTGACCCGCTTTCCAAAAACGAAGTGGACAATATTGTGGTTGGACTGCGCCAAAGCAAAGGAGATTTCCATTGGGATTGGGTCGATATCAAAACCCTGTGGAGCGCCATCCAATATGGAGACCAAAGCGTAGCCATCGGCTATAAGCCTCACCACAAAGGCGATATCAGCAATGAGCTTCACAGCATACAGGTACGACAAGGAGAATATAAAGCCGTACGGGATGCATTGATTGAGCTGATCATGAATGAAGTGAATAGAAACGCGGAGCAAAAGACCTCCTGGGAAGAGATTCTGATAGAAGACGACCCCTATCTCCCCATTCTCACCATCAAGATGACCGACCGCAATGTGCTAACCCGATTGTACAACTTGAAAAATGTACGATACATCGAACCGTTGGATTATCGACCTCAGTCACCAAACAAAGTCATGTCCACCTCCGGCTGCAGCCCAAGCAACGAGCCATTGAACAGTGCCGACTACACCACCATCACGCCCAATGCCGTACTTCCTTGGAACTTCAACAACCACAACATTACCCAGGCCTGGTCACTTGCACAAGGTAGTGGCATCACCGTTGGAGTGATTGATGCAGGATTGAGCTCCGCACAGCCACTATTGGGATCGCAGTTCAACAACGGTGATTCCAACGTAGGGCGAACTGTTCTTGCAGAATACACGTTCGGTACTTCGGCATATACCGGCTGCTCACATGGCAATAGCATGTCGGCCCAAGCGGTTGGTCCACGAAACAATCAAGGAGCCGCAACCGGCGTTGCTTACAAGAGCAACCTGTATTTTATCCGCGGATGCGAAGACGTTGTTCTCGACTTGTCATCTGAACGAACAGGCGTCAAAAACGCTTGCGTCCGCCTAGGTAATAACCGTAACGTGAAAATCATTTCCATGAGTATCGGAACCCCTTTCTCAAGCAGTGTACTTAAGGATGGCGTCGATTATGCCTATGGAAAAGGTAAATTGATCCTGGCAGCTGCCGGCACATCGCTCGATTGGACCACATGGTACGGAGTAATCTATCCAGCGGCTTACAGCTCCTGCGTAGCCGTTACCGGCGTAAACGACAACGGAGCCACTTGCGCCTCATGCCACGACGGAAGTCAAGTCATGTATACCGTGGTGATGGAACGTGCAGCTAACAGTAACCGCAACTCATTGTCACTACTTCCATCAGGAACCACTCCCAACTACATCGGTGGAAGCTCATCGGCCACTGCCACTGCAGCAGGAATCGCAGCCCTTGTGTGGAGCGCAAAGCCACGGATGTCGAGAGCCCAAGTGATGAACTGTCTGACCTCAACTGCACAATTCTACCCTACCAGGACCTCGTCCAAAGGCTATGGTAATTTGAACGCCCAAGCCGCGGTTAATTTCGCCATCAGCAACTACTGATAAGGTCATTTTGCATACCAAAAGGTCTGATGTTATCATCAGGCCTTTTTATTTTATCCATCTTGCCGTATCTATTGTGGCTTTCAATGGTTATGATTTGTGATTATCTTTACACAACACCATAAACTCCATGAAAAAACCTGTATATAAGCTGATTTTCAGCACATTAATGTTAATGCTTGGATTTTCCGTTCAGGCCCAAAACCTACAGGCGGTGTTCACCTATCGAACCTTTTATGCCCCTGCATCCGGTCCTTATGTAGAGACCTACCTTTCAGTAAACGGGAAAAGCGTAAAATACATTCCAACCAAAAACCCCAACGACTTTCAAGCATCCATTGAGGTGGGCATGAAGTTCACTGATAATGAAGGCAAGGTTGTTTATAATGACCGTTACAATTTATTGAGTCCTGAGGTCAAGGATGTCGAAAAAACGGATTTCAGTTTTCTGGACCAGCAACGCGTGCCATTGAAAAACGGAAAGTACAACCTCGAGCTAACCGTTTTTGACCGCAACAGTACCAACAAGCCCTATGTAATCAACAACCAGGTGGATGTCGAATATTATGATCACATCATCGCAATATCCGATATCCAACTCGCTGATCGCTTCGAGCCATCCAAGCAGGAATCCATTATCACCAAAAGCGGATATGATGTGGTACCGTTCGCAGATAACTACTATCCACCATCGCAAGACAGGATCCGGTTTTATGCTGAAATCTACAATACCGACAAAGTGCTTGGCACTTCTGGATACCTGGTTTCATTTCACATAGAGAGCGAAGAATCCAAAAGAAAACTGGACAACCTGAGCGGCTTCGTCCGCCAACAGCCTGCTCCTGCGAGTGTGATCATGCGCGAGATATCCATCAAAGACCTCCCATCGGGCAATTACAACCTGGTTATTGAAGCCAGGAACAGCAACAATGAATTGATTGCAACCAAAAAAGTGTTTTTTCAGAGAAGCAACCGTTTGGCATTGCCTGATGGTGGTGACTTCACCAAGATTGATGTGACCAACACATTCGTATCCGTGTTAAACGATAAGGCAGTGCTGATGGACCAAATCCTTTCATTGGTACCGATAGCAACTGGGATCGAAAAAGTTTTCATCGACAATCAGGTGAACCTTGCCGACATCAAGCTGATGCAACAATTCTTTTATGATTTCTGGTTGAGAAGAAGTCCTGTGAGTCCCGAAAGTGCATGGATGACCTACCGGAACGAAGTAATCAAAGTGAACGCGGAATACAGCACCAAAATCACCAGAGGGTATGCCACAGAGCGCGGAAGGGTGTACCTTCAATATGGTCCGCCCAATACCATCAGTAGGAATTATACCGAGCCCAGTGCTTACCCATACGAGATCTGGCACTACTACAAACTCGACAATCAATCGAACCGGAAATTCGTTTTCTACAATCCCGATTTGGTAACAAACGACTTCACCTTACTGCATTCGGATGCTTTGGGAGAGCCCTTCAACAACCAATGGGAGGTGTTGTTGCAAAAACGCAATACACAGTCCCGCGACTACGATCTGGAGTACAAGGGCGACTACTATGGCAATAAGGCCAAGGAAAATTTCAATAATCCCAGATAACGGAACGACCAGCAACAATCAGCATTATCAAAACAGCGGTTGTCATACTTAATTGGAACGGAAGGCGCCTATTGGAGCGTTTTGTCCCCTACCTCCTGCCGACCTTGGGAGAAAACGACCGACTGATCATTGCTGATAATGCATCCACCGACGACTCCATTGATTGGATACGAAAGCATCACCCATCCATTACAATCATCCATAACCAGCACAACCTTGGCTTTGCTGAGGGATACAACCGGGCGCTTGAATCAGTCGAAGCGGATTACTTTGTTTTGTTGAATTCAGATGTGGAAGTGTGTGCAGGTTGGTTGGAGCCATTGGTGCTAGCCATGGATGGTGATCAACGACTGGGAGCGTGTCAGCCCAAGATATTGTGGGAGCAGCAACGGGAGCTTTTCGAATACAGTGGCGCAAGCGGAGGATTCATCGATTTCCTGGGATATCCGTTTTGCCGAGGGCGAATTTTTGGATCATTGGAAAGCGACCATGGACAGTACAACGAGCCGATTGAAGTTTTCTGGGCATCTGGTGCGTGCATGATGGTTCGTGCCAAGTTGTTCAAGGATAT
>JBEAXM010000032.1:0-3701 GCA_041159805.1 Bacteroidota bacterium | reverse complement strand
TGTCTGGCCAGGCCGTTCCCCGACCCGATTGGGAAAATCCCCATGACTTGTTCCGTCTCGTATAGTGCTGATGCCACTTCGTTGACGGTGCCGTCACCTCCACATGCAACAATCAGATCATAGGGTCCGTCAGCGTTCTCTTTTGCAATGGATGATGCATGTCCGGTATCCTCTGTGAATTTGAAAACGGGCTCTATTGTATGATGCTTTTGGCGCTCCAAAATCGATTTTAAAACATGCTGCACTTCTTTTCCGGCGCCAGACCCCGAAACAGGATTGATTATGAATAGGATTTTCTCCAACGCAGCCATGAATATTATTATCGGGGTTTACTGGATATTTTGTTTTCGTTCATCGCTTTTGCATATTGCGTCAATACGGCTTTCAAAGTGTTCTCCATGATAGCCCACTCTTTTTGATTTGATTTAGAAAGATTATTCTCCAGCAAGGTATCCTTTGTCAAATCGTAAGCGCCAACGGTTTTCATACCATCAAACTGAAGGATTTTGCCATCCATGATGATTTGGTAAAGGTCGCCTGTGCCGTTTGCTGCAAATCCGGCTTTTGAGCTGTCGAGCACACTGGTGCCGAAATCCATCCATTCACCTTTGAATCCCACCATATCCATTACCGTGGGTAGTATATCGGTTTGCTGGGTTGTGCGTTGTGAATGACCTTTAAAGGATTGGTCTGGGGTGAAATAAAACAACGGGATTCTGAATGCGCCATGCCTGTTACCATACGCCGGCGATTTCGCAGGACCTGTATGATCGGCGGTGATTACAAAAATGGTGTTTCGGTACCAATCCGTTTTTGCTGCCTTTTCAAAAAACACCTTGAGTGAGTAATCGGCATATCCAATGCTTTCATGTATTGGCAGTGTACCTTTCGGGAATTTGTTTTTCAGGTTTTCTGGTATGGAATATGGGTGATGTGATGATAGGGAAAAAACCGTACCAACAAATGGCTTCGACATTGCATTACATTTGTCAATGACAAAACTGTAAAATGGTTCGTCGAACACTCCCCAATTTCCATCATAGTTATGACTTCCGTATTCGTTTCTTCCAAAATAGGTGTCGTAACCGGCGTTCTTGGAGAAGTTATCAAAACCCATGGTGCCATTGTTCCCGCCATGGAAAAAAGCCGATGAGTAACCGTCTTGCTTAAGCACTCCCGCCACCGAAGTGTAGTTGTTCGCAGCATAGGGCGACGTAATGAATGAAACCGGCATCAGCGCTGGTATGGAAGAGGTTACGGCTGGGATTCCATCCATTGATTTTTTGGCATTGGCATATGCATTTGTAAAATACAAGCTTTCTTTCATGAGCGAATCAAGGAATGGCGTATAGCCGATATTACCGGAAAGCAATTGGCTGTATTCAGCTGAAAAACTCTCGAGTATGATGATCATGACGTTCTTTGTGTTTTTGTCACGATTACTGGTTTTTTCTCTATTAAAGTATTTTCTGGCCTCTTGGTCCGACATTTCGAATTTTAAATCCATGCCCTGCTTCCCGAATGTTTTTATGATGGTGAAGGGTGTGTTCAAAACCAGTGGTGCCATGATTGGCTCCACCGCCGCAGCGGCATTTGATATCCGCAGTGGCTTAAGGTCTATGGATCCTCGTGCTCCAATAAAAACAAAAGGAGTCACCAGTAGGGCCACGGTCCATGTTTTTCGATTGCCCAATTGTCCGATATGTGTACTGCTTTTGAGTGTTTTGTTGTAAACCACTATTAAAATGAACGAGCAGATGGTTGCAAAGAGCACAACAGGCCAAAAGTCCTTAGCCATTTGCGGAAGCGTGTTTTGCATGTCCTCTCCAAGAAAAAAAAGCTCGAACAGATCCGCCGATGTCCTCTTGCCTTGGAATTTGAAATATTCGATGTCAATGGTGTTGAGTAGTATTGCTGGTATATTTATCAGGAAGAAAAGCCATTTGACGAACAACATCGATCGACTTCCGTATCCTAAGGGAACAATACTGATCAAGATGAAAGGGATGTTTATCAGAATGATTGCACACAGGTCAAACCGAATTCCATGGATGAAAGCCATGAAAACATCTAATGATTTGGCACCCGTGAAATAATCGATATTGAACCACAGAAAAAGTAACCGCTGAAGTTGGTATATGACCAACAATGCAATGATTGCCAAAAGGGCTGATCGCTGGGTCCTGGTCATTGTTTTAGGCAAATGCAATTCGTACAAATATCAATCCTTTTTGATGGAATTCGACATGGTTTTCGCCAAAAAGATTGCAAAAGTCCCTTCGTATTTTAATTTTGACCCAAAATTTGAAATCATGAACAATTCGATTCTGAAGTTTTCCTCGTTACTTATATTCTTTTTCATTGCATGTGGACCGAGTGAAAGTGAAAGGTTGGAGATGGAAAAGAAGGCCGCTGATTCGGTTGCTGCTGCAAATGCCATGATGGATGCCGCCAAGGAAGCAGCCCGTGTACAGGCAGAAGAGCGGCAAAGGGCTATTGTTGATTCTTTGGCCAAGACCACTGACTCCACCATGGTTAGTGCTGATACTTCATCGGCAAAACCAGCTGTAAAGTCAAAGCCCTGAACTTCTGGAGGGCAACCTGAAGCTCTGGTTTGGGTTACTTGTGGAGGTACAACACCTCCTTGACAGCTTTGATTACCCTGGTAGGATTTGGAAGATATGCCTCAATCAAAGTAGGGGCATAGGGTAGGGGAACATCACCGCCCATGACTCGGAGCACGGGAGCATCCAGGTAATCAAACGCTTCCTTTTGTACCTTGAAAGCAACCTCTGTTGCGATAGCTGCCAGGGGCCATGACTCCTCAACAATCACAAGGCGATTTGTTTTCTTGACGGATTCGATGACTGTTTCATAGTCAATAGGTCGTACGGTTCTGAGGTCAATGACTTCAGCATCTATGTTCTCTTGGGTCAATTCCTCCGCGGCCTTGAGGGCTACTTTCATCATCTTTCCGAATGAAACGATGGTTACATCCTTTCCTACCCTTTTTAAATCGGCTTTGCCTATCGGCATAAGGTATTCTCCATCAGGTACCATGCCTTTGTCGCCATACATTTGTTCTGACTCCATGAATACGACCGGATCGTTGTCACGGATTGCGGATTTCAACAATCCTTTCGCATCAGCAGGGTTCGATGGTACGATAACCTTAAGTCCGGGGCAATTTGCATACCAGTTCTCAAACGCCTGGGAGTGTTGGGAAGAAAGCATTCCTGCGGATGCAGTTGGCCCACGGAATACAATGGGTACATTGAAATGGCCACCTGACATTGACATCATTTTGGCCGCTGAATTGATTACTTGGTCAATTGCGACCAGGGAAAAATTGAAGGTCATGAATTCAATAATCGGCCTCAAGCCATTCATTGCTGCTCCCACACCGATTCCGGCAAAACCAAGCTCCGCAATGGGTGTATCTATCACTCTCTTGGCACCAAATTCATCCAGCATGCCTTGACTTACTTTGTAGGCCCCGTTATAAAGCGCAACCTCTTCACCCATCAAAAACACCTTTTCATCTCGCCTCATCTCCTCTGACATGGCCTCCCGTAGCGCCTCTCGAAATTGTAACTCCCTCATAAGCAATTTTTTGTAATTTGGTTTGGATATCTAATTCGTACCCCCAAATTACAGAATAATGATGTACCAAATCCGACAGCCCTTCATAGCTTATTAAT
>JBEAXM010000266.1:0-4691 GCA_041159805.1 Bacteroidota bacterium | reverse complement strand
TCCGTCTTGATGACCGGCCTGACCATCTCCCGAAAGGGTTGAAACAGCACCACCCGGTGAAACACGTCGGATACGGTGGTTGAATTCATCGGCCACATACAAATTACCCAGTTGATCAGTTGTCAGACCCAAGGGATTGTGAAACCTGCTTTGTGAACCCATACCATCCGCATATCCAGGCGAAGTAGGGGTTCCTGCATACCATTCAACCCGTGCCCTGTAGATGAATTGGAATATCGGTCCCGAGGCCCCTCCAGATGCTCCGGCAACGGAAACCAAGCCGGTGCCTGCACGCACAGGTACGATGATACGGATGGCAGTATCATTCAAATCCACTATGGTTGCATGCTTGCCATTTACAAAGGCACGAATGTTTGAAGGGTCCGTACCAAACCGTCGCCCAAAAACCCTGATTGTGTCGCCACTGCAGCCCGTAGCAGGAGTTATCGATTCAATCTCGCCTAGAAACGGATCAACGGGAGTTGGCTCGTCCTTACGGCATGCACATAACCACAGCAACGATGCATAAACAAATAAAAACCGCAAGCGATCCATGAGGCAAAATAAGTGAAAAGTATGGTTGAGTTGCCTCGTGGCAGTCAAAGGGATTGCCTACTTTTGCAATGGATATGAGCGCATTGAATCTTGATCAAATCAAAAAGCCCATCGATGCTGAAATGAGGGCCTTCGAGGACCATTTCCGTGAGGCGATGCGATCAAAAGTGCCGTTGCTTGATATCATCATGCGTTACATCCTGCGACGGAAGGGTAAGCAGATGCGCCCCATGTTCGTATTCCTTACAGCAGGCATGTGCGGAGGTGTCAAGGAGGAGACTTTCCGTGGAGCGGCTCTGATTGAATTGTTACATACTGCTACATTGGTGCATGATGATGTGGTAGACGATTCGAACATGCGCAGAGGTTTTTTTTCAATCAACGCCTTGTGGAAAAACAAGATTGCTGTGCTTGTTGGCGATTATCTGCTTTCAAAAGGATTGCTGTTAAGCGTCAAGCACAAGGATTGGAGACTGCTCGAAATCGTATCGGAAGCGGTACGGGAGATGAGCGAGGGCGAACTGCTACAAATTGAAAAAGCGCGCCGGCTCGACATCACCGAGGAGGTTTACTTCGATGTGATCCGAAAAAAAACAGCATCACTCATCTCATCATGCTGTGGCGTAGGAGCAGCATCATCAGGATCCGACGAGGAAACGATATCGAAAATGCAGGAGGCGGGAAGTCTGATTGGAATCGCTTTCCAGATCAAAGATGACCTGTTCGATTTTGAAAATGTGAGCAAAACCGGAAAACCTTCGGGCATCGATATCAAAGAAAGCAAGATGACCCTTCCATTGATCCATTCGCTATCCAACGCGGGCTTTTTTGAAAAAAGGGTCATTATGGGAATCGTTTCGAGCAAAACAAGCGATGCCAAAAAAATCAAGAAGGTGGTAGACTTCATCATTTCCAATGGTGGAATAGACTACTCGAAAGCAAAAATGCAGGAACACTGTACCAAAGCCATGGCCTTGGTCGAATCCTTTCCAGAGAGCGATTACAAATCATCCTTCCGCGACTTGGTGAAGTATACCATTGAACGCGACCGTTGACCAACACCATGATCAAAAGCCACAATGCATTCAGGTGGTCGATGACCTTTTTGGTGTTTCACATGTTCCTGGTATTGATGACTCCGGTTTTTACCGTTAACAGCTTCCTCTATCCCATCCGCATCGACTCCGCAATGGTTGCGCAGCAACTGCTTCCATTAAACGACAGCATACCAAGGCCACAACCGCTACACCCGAAACAGTTGCAGCTAGATTATGAAGCCATTTATTTCAAACGGGAAAACCAGCCCGGGCTAAAGGGCTGGATCTCCTACGACACATCAAAAAAAACCGCTCCTCTGATGATCATTGTCCCTGACATCAATGAAGGCAAGATCAGCTACTTGATTGACATGGCCGAATGGAATGCCCGTGGATTCCATGCCTGTGTGATTGATATGAGGGGGCAGGGAGAAAGCGAAGGGTTGTTTTATGACCCTGGCAAAAACAGTGCGGCCGACTTGGTTTCCATGAGTCACAAATTACTATCGTTGGAGCGTGTTGAATATTTTGCCTGCATGGGTGTCGGTACCGGAGCAGGGATATGTTTGTTGGCTACCACTGACACTTCATTCAGGCCACAATCCCTGGTTTTACAAAACCCACCCATGTCTTTGGAGCAACAGTTTCAGAGGAGTGCATTGAAGGGCTGGGGCGGATTACTTTTCCCTTTATTGCCTGTTTTGAAACGATCTTACGAACGAACAACAGGCAATGATTTCCACCAAAATGATTACGAAGAGATCATCAGCAATTGCCACATCCCCTATCTGATTGTTGGAGCGGGCAGGGTCAGCAAAGCGGAGGCCACAGACATCAACACATTGTTGAAAGCAGGCGGAAACTCAGGCAAACGGACCTTTTGGGAGCTTCAAGAGCACGATAACGAACCATTCCACAGCTTCAGCAAAAAATACTACGACCATTTGTCGGGATTTGTGGTTTTGTCGCGCCAGAGCCCTGTGTATAAGACCCGTAAGAAAAAGCTGGTTTTGGAGTGACCGCCTAGTCGGAAGGCCTTCTTTTTCTTAACTTTGGTATCCTTTTTTCATAACCCCGTTGATCAGTAAGGAAACCATAGACCAAATCATGAACGCCGTCCGCATCGAGGAAGTGGTTGGCGATTTCATATCCTTGAAAAAGCGTGGTGTGAACCTGCTTGGCCTTTGTCCGTTCCACAACGAAAAAACCCCTTCCTTCAATGTCTCCCCTGTGCGAGGCATTTTCAAATGCTTTGGATGTGGCAAAGGGGGCAACGCAGTGAACTTCATCATGGAGCATGAGCACTACAGCTATCCCGAAGCGTTGCGTCATTTAGCCAGGAAATACAATATTGAAATTGCCGAGGAGGAACGCTCACCTGAGTTCGACCAAGAGCAGATGGAACGGGAATCGCTTCTTGCAGTCACTGATTATGCGCGTAAGTTTTTCATCAAACAGCTGCATGAAACAGACGAGGGACGAAGTGTTGGCTTATCGTACTTCAGTGAGCGTGGGTTTACGGATGAGATGATTGAGCGATTCCACTTGGGTTACTCACCCGAGGGGTGGCGCGCTTTCACGGATGACGCATTAGCGGCAGGTTACCTGTTGGAAAAACTGGAGAAAACGGGATTAACCGTTCAGAGTAACGACAAAATATTCGATCGCTTCCGCGGAAGGGTGATCTTCCCCATTCATAATGTAGCTGGAAAGGTGATCGGATTTGGTGGCCGAATCCTGAAGTCGGATGCCAAGGCCGCGAAATACCTGAATTCACCCGAATCGGATATCTACCACAAGAGCAAAGTCCTTTACGGGTTGTTCCAATCACGTAAAGCCATTGCCGAAAAGGATGTGTGCTACCTCGTGGAAGGATACACCGACGTGATATCGATGCACCAGAGCGGTATCACCAATGTGGTGGCCAGCTCGGGCACCGCCCTGACACAGGATCAAATCCGATTGATCAGTCGCTACACCAAAAACATCACCATCCTTTATGATGGCGACCCTGCAGGCATAAAAGCATCCCTTAGGGGGATTGACCTTATTTTGGAAGAGGGCATGAACGTAAGGGTGGTCTTGTTCCCGGATGGTGACGATCCGGATTCGTTTGCCAAGAAACACACTACGGAGGAGATAGGAGCATACATCCGTGCAAACGCAAACGACTTCATTCGGTTCAAAACTTCGCTACTGTTAAAAGAGGTTGGAAGCGACCCTATTGGTCGTGCCGGATTGATTCGCGACATCGTGGAAACGATTGCACTGATTCCCGACGCCATCATGCGCTCCACCTATGTCCGTGAATGCTCGAACCTCATGGAGATTGGAGAAGATGTGTTGTTATCGGAGCTCAACAAAATCCTTCGCAAAAAGGTTCTGAAGGACGCGCCCAAGGAAACTGATAGCACCAATACCGCAACCGACTTGCCATTGGAGAATGTGCTTTTCAATGACCCTCCACCCGCAACCGCAAGCACCAGTGAGCATCAAGAGGCGGAACTCATTCGCCTGCTGCTGAATTTCGCAGACCAACACATCACTTTTCCTGGTGAAATTGAGGAGGACGGACGAAAACACCCCATTGAGGTGAAGGAGCAGGTGAAAAGTGTTATTGTACATGACCTTGAGCCCGACAACATCCTGTTTGAAAATTTGGTTTATCAACGCATTTTCGATATGTTCAAAATCATGGTGCATGAGGGACGCGACTTTTCAGATAACGAGTTCATCCATCATCCCGACTCGGAAATCAGCAGCACCACTGCGAACCTTTTAACTGTGAAGTACCCATTGTCCTCCTGGGACAACAAGGGCATTTTTGTCAAAACCGAGGAGATGAAACTCTCCCATGCCGTTTTCAGCGCTTTGTATTCGATGAAGATCAAGCATGTTGAGAAAATGAGTCACTCGAACCGGGAAGCCATCAAAAACGAAGCCGCAAAGGGTAATGATGTGACCGGACTTTTGGAATACCAGATGAAGCTCGACAAGATTCGCGCTTCGCTGTCAGAGTACTTGAGCATCGTAGTGATGTAGTAAAATACAAGTCAGCAAATCAGCAAACACGCACCAGCGTAATCAGAAGGATCCTAA
>JBEAXM010000201.1:0-3655 GCA_041159805.1 Bacteroidota bacterium | reverse complement strand
TGTAATTGGTGCAAATAAACGGACAGGATTTTAGACAATTCGCTAACTTGGCGCATATGAATTTACATTGTTACGCATCCATAAGGGAAATTACCGGCAAAGAATTGCATGACATCACTCCTGCTCCAAAAAACATTTCGGAGCTGCGTGAATTCCTGACTGCAAAATGGCCCTTGTTGAAAGATGCAACATTTGTGATTTCCATTAACAGAATAATTGTGAATGACCTCGACCATCCCATCACCGAAAACGATGAAGTGGCACTTCTGCCGCCATTCTCCGGAGGATGAAAAGTTGGAGGATGAACCCCTGAAATGTGCGAAGCTCTACTGCACCCCTGAAGTGTGTGCAGCACTACTGCAGGTAACAATTTACAATTGAACATGGGGCACTTTTGTGTGCTGAGTTCTACTGACGGGGAAGACTTAATAATAACTAATGACAATTTATCCTTGATTACATGTTGGTAGATAATTTCGGACGGACTCATGACTACTTACGGATCAGCTTGACAGATCGGTGCAATTACCAATGCCTTTACTGCTTGCCAGAGCCCGAGTTCAGCCATGGTTGTACAACAGCCACGGGTGATCGGATGACAGCACAGGAAATTGTTGCCATAGCCACCCGATTCGTTAATCTGGGAGTAAAAAAAATACGTCTGACCGGGGGAGAGCCGTTGATCCGCAAAGATGCTGGCGACATCATGCTTGCATTAGGCAGGTTACCTGTGAATCTCACCCTTACAACCAATGGTTCACGCATAGACCACTTCATCGACATCATGCATGAAGCGGGTGTCAGATCGGTAAATGTAAGTCTTGATTCGCTACGAAAAGAGAATTTCCACCGGCTCACTTTACGTGACGACTTTGAAAAAGTGAAGTCCAACATCGACCTGTTGTTGTCACAAGGATTTGAGGTGAAGGTGAACATGGTTGTCATGAATGGATACAACGATCACGAGGTGGTTGAATTCGCAGCGTGGACCAATCACCAACCCGTTCACATCCGCTACATCGAATTCATGCCATTTCCGGGTAACCGATGGAGACCTGAGAAGCTGATCAGCTTACAACAAATATTGGAGATGATTGAATTGGAGTTTGGCACTTTGCGTAAGCTGGAAGACGGACCACATGACACTACACGTAAATTCCAAATCCCTAACAGTAAAGGTACGCTGGCCGTAATCAGCACCATGAGTGCACCTTTTTGTGATGGTTGTAACCGTTTGCGCCTTACGGCAGATGGTAAGATGCGCAACTGCCTTTTTTCAAAAACTGAAACGGATTTGGTTGGCCCATTCCGCAACGGTGCCGATATCGAGCCCATCATACGTGAGTGCCTAGCAGGCAAACACCGTCAACTCGGAGGAAACAGCGGACCCGAATGGGGATTGCATGAAACCGAAGAGCAACGGAGGACGATGATGGGTATTGGGGGATGAGGGTGGGGAATGGTCATTAGGGAATAGTCATTAGGGAATGGTCATTGGGGAATGGTCATTAGGAAATGGTCATTGGGGAATGGTCATTGGGGAATGGTCATTAGGGAATGGTCATTAGGGAATGGTCATTGGGGAAAAACAATGTAAGATGAAACAGGGTTGGAGTGAGAAGTACATGCCCTCCCACTTCACTAATGACCGTCAGGCCTTCACTAATTCTATTACCGTAATCTCTGGAAGGATGCCAACGCGTCCGGGATAACCGATATATCCGAAACCACGATTAACGTATAGATGGCGGTTGTTTTCGGCATACAATCCAGCCCAACGAGGATAAACATATTGGGATGGACTCCATTTGAATCCCGGGATTTCCACACCGAATTGCATGCCGTGGGTGTGACCGGATAAAGTGAGGTGGATGGTTTTTTCATGGAACAACGTCTCCACTTCCCAATGAGAGGGATCGTGCGACAGCAAAATGGTGAATTCGTCGCTTCGTACTCCATTCAGCGCCTTTGACAAATCACCATATTTGGCAAAGCCACGCCGGTGACCCCAGTTTTCAACTCCTGCCAACACGATGGATTGACCATCCTTCTCAATGCGAGTATGGCCATTCAAAAGCATCTGGAACCCCATCCTGTTTTGGTTTTGAAGCAGCTTGTCCATGTTCTGCTGCTTTGCATCCAACGAGGGCCATTTCACATAATCACCGTAATCATGGTTTCCTAGCACCGAAAACTTACCAAATCGCGCATTCAATGAGCCAAAGTGATCGAGCCAATCGTCCAACTCATCGGCACGGTTATTTACAAAGTCGCCGGTGAAAACCACCAAGTCACTGTCTTGCTTGTTAGCCAATTCGATTCCCCGTTTAACAGCATCCTGATCGTCGAGACTGCCACAATGAATGTCGGATAACTGGGTTATCCTGAATCCATCAAATGCATCGGGAAGATCCTTGAACTTGAGACGAACCCGATGAACGCGATAGTCGTATTTTCCTTTGATGGAACCATAAAGCAATCCCAGAAATGGAACTGCAGCGATACCAAAAGCAAGTTGACTGATAAATGTGCGGCGTTCAGGAATGAAATCCTTGGCTTCTGAAAAGCCGAAGAGCTTCTGTCCGAAAGTGAACAATCCGGTAGCTCCCCTTGCCATATCCTCCATCCCGAGCACGGAAACCACCACCAGTTTGGGTACGATGGTGATGATGATCATACTCAACACCCATCCAACATTTTTGCTAGGGCCCTGTTCGAACTTCCCGATGTATCCGAAATATATGATGGTGGCCAAAATGAGAATGTCGACACCCCAATAGAGAATATGGGTTGCCTGGGCTGCAACCGGAGACCACTTGGAGGTGATGGTTCGAAGGCCCCAGAAAGCATAGAGGTCCAACAGGAACCAAATGGTGATTGGAATGATGAAACGGAACATGATATTGATACAAAGTTAAGCCCCAAAGCGCCCCTTGGCATGGCATTGATTAAACAATAACAGGGTGAAGTTGTTTTGCCACTTGACACGGTTTCCAAACGGCGCATTTCCGCGGTTAGCGATTTACCAACAAAGGTCATTGTGAACTGATTAAACGTAACATTATCGGTATCTTGCCGTCCTGATGCTTCACTTTAACACCCATATCATTGATCCAAAAGCCGACTGGGTAACCTTTGTGCACGGAGCAGGTGGCAGTAGCAATATCTGGTTCAAGCAGTTGCGTGAATTCAGAAAGCACTTCAATCTATTGTTAGTGGATTTACGCGGTCATGGTGGATCTAAGAAGTCGACTTACGAGCACAAGCAGAAATACACCTTTGAGGCCATTGGCGATGATATCATAGAGGTATTGGACCATTTGGGCATCCAAAAAACCCATTACATAGGCATATCCCTTGGCACCATCATCATACGTGAGTTAAGTGAGCGATATCCCGAAAGGACCTTGAGCATGATCATGGGAGGTGCGGTGATGAAGTTGAATTTCCGTGGACAGGTGCTGATGCGTGTAGGTCTTGGAATCCATACCGTCATACCCTACATGACATTGTATCGGTTCCTTGCGTTTGTGATCATGCCTCGGAAAAAACATCGCGAATCAAGGATCCTGTTCATCCAAGAGGCGAAAAAATTATATCAAAAGGAATTTGAAAAATGGTGCCGTTTGTTAGCCGGCATCAACCCGTTGCTCGC
>JBEAXM010000136.1:0-8450 GCA_041159805.1 Bacteroidota bacterium | reverse complement strand
ACTGAATTCCGTTTTCAGTCACATGGTGGAAAAAAGATTCAAAAAAGCCTTGATAGTAACCGATGGATATGTGGAAATTATTGACCATGAATTATTGCAAGGAATAGACAAGCGCAACATTGCTGCCATAATAACCCCACAAGGGAAAACTGACTTGTTCAGTGCCTTCGGAATAGCCGCATACCAATTAAAATCCATTGATAAATGAAACATTTTGCAGAGGCCGTATTGAACGGCCACCCCGACAAGTTTTGTGATTTGCTGTCCGACCGGATTATCCGTGAGCTGTACAGAAAAGAACCCGGAGCATATGCTCAACTAGAAGCCTCCGTTTGGTCGAACAAGATTTTCCTAACCGGCGCATGGGTTACCGAAAACCCCGTGAACATCCAAATCCGCGATTTGGTAGTGGAGTTGGGAGAACAGATTGGCTATACGAACAGGAATTGCATCAAAGCGAAGGATTATGTGATCATTGATGAGGTCTGCAAGATAACAGGCAATCCACGTAAGTGGACCGGGTTCTCAGGTGACCAATGCATCATTACAGGTTACGCAGGTTATGATGCCAAAACGCGCTTTCTCCCTCCAGAACATTATCTGGCGATGTTTTTGCGCGAATCGCTGATGAGATCCATGATGGATGGATTATTGGAAGAACAAGGACCTGACGGGAAAGTGATGGTTACCATGCTGGAGGAACCCGATGGATGGAAACCACAAACCATATTGGTTACGCTGCAACAACAGGATTCGCTTACGTTTTATGAACTGACCAACCGTGTTGAACAAGTATTGCAAGAGGCATGGAAAACAATTCGACAGCAAGATCATCGATGGAGCTGTCGCTGGAATGAAATCCAGGTTATCATCAATCCGAACGGCCCACTGGTGAATGGTGGAAGTGCTGCAGATAATGGACAGACCGGACGAAAACTGGTGATGGATTACTATGGTCCAAGAGTAGCCATAGGTGGAGGCGCCTTGTATGGAAAAGACCTATACCACATCGACCGTCTTGGTGCCTTTCAGGCGAGACGATTTGCAAAAAAGTTGGTTCGAGACGGGGCAAAGGAGGCGCTTGTTCGGATATGTTATGCTCCTGGAATGAAAGACCCGTTGATGATTGACTTGAAAACAGATCGACGACCACAGTTAGACGCTCGTGATTATTTCAGATTCGATAATATGCGAGAAAGGGTAATCGAATCTGATCTCGAGTATGGTCTTTTAGAATTGGGCACTTTCTATAACGAAACCTTGTCATGGGCAAATGAAACACCACCACAAATAAACAAATCACTTATTAACCTATAAATAAACAAAAATGGAAAGCAACGAATTCAACAAAGACGAGCTACGAAAACTAGGAGCCATGATCAAATCACGTTTGGGTGGCATGAAACCTTATGACAAAATGTTTGGCACTTTATGTTACAACATTTGGAACCATCCATCAAACAAGTATCTCGCCACAAATAAACTACAGGACTTGAAGTGGACTTTTGCCTGTTCATTGGGTGTGTATGCTTTATGGGATGATTTGAAAATCTCCAAGGTTTATGACCTGAACAAAATAGTACTAGAAGCCCCTGAACAAATCTCTGAAGAAGTGGATTCAATCACAGGGCTTGAATCCGATTGGTACAATAATGTGGAACAAGATCAACCCTTATTGGATTTCAGTACCGCGTTTGAAGAGCACTTAAGAAATAAATGGGGCAACAGGAATACTTCTTCAAGGGAATATTTCCAACGGGGAATCGAAATACTCTTGTTTTTGAACCTTCGAACTAAGCGTTTGAGGCAAGACATTTACGAAAGCATGAAAGAACAGGCAAGGCTTGATCCTGATATCAAGAGCATCTGCCAGGATCTTGATGCGGCTTTTTAAACCAATTCCTTACCTGCAGATAAGAGGAGTAGTTATTTTCTTTTTGATGAACGAGCAAAAAACATCCTGCTGTCTTCAAAAACTACTCCTCCATTTTAATGCTTACCCCGGAGCTGTCTACGCGAATGTCCATGATGGTGGATGATTTCTTGCGGTCATCTGCCGATTTGCTCGACAACAAACAATCTGCGCACTTCAATCCATCAGGCCCGTTAGTCCAAACGCCAACTAACTCTGACGCATCCAAATCGTTGCCGTATCCCTCCACTCTGCGTAAATATTTGGCTGCGGATTCGGTTACAAAAATAGATTTGTCCTTTGGGACTTTCAAGGCAATCCTCATCTTTTGAAATCGGAATTTTGCCTTATCCTGTAAATCATAATTCGGCTCCAAAAGCAAGGTGTCACCAACTTGAGTCATCCTATAATTTAACTTGGAGCTGTTCTCCCTGGCTGATTCCAAATCCCTTCCTCTTGAAGTGCGTGTTTCCTCTAACATATAGGAACCGTTAGTAGTCGACATCATTTCCCATTTCACCCTGCCCTTTTCTATGGAATCGGAGAAAAAAGGCGTTTGGATATGGATTACCTCCTCATCCCAATAGGATTCTTCATCATTGAAACCAGACATGGCTACAACCAACGTATCGCTTACGGGCTGAACCAGGGGTATGGGGTTGGTAACAGAAGCCTTAGACTTGAATTCGTCAGCGGTGAATATTGAGGCCAATATTAAACACACCCATCCGATGAAGAAAAGGATTGAAAGCAGCCAAGGCATTGGCTTGAATGATTTTTTAATCCCAAAGATGAACTTGGTGGTAATGTAAGTCAATGCAAATGCAGGAACACCTATAAGCAACATGATTCCGAAAACGAACAAAGTGGAATTGCTGCCTTCGAAAAAATCCACATCATTGATGTTCATTACGGAAACATATTCTGAGCCAAATAATTTGGCAAACATGGCGGCAGTAACAGACAATAACATCACTACCGATACAAACCATACAATTACAGCAAAGAATTTGGCCACCATTTTGAAGAATCGAGTTAACAATGAGGCCACCATATCGAAGAACCCGGTAACGCGTGATTGCAAATTGCTGTTCTTGATTTCGGATTCGAGCTTGTTGTAACCCGCTTCGGCGCTCTTGCCAATCTCTCCGAACTCTTCCTCCATATTCTTGCGAATCTCTTTGAGATTAACAGGACGGCCACGCATCTCAAGTTTCTCGGCAGTGGTTTTGGCTTTGGGTATGATTAAAATTAGGATTAGATACAGCAGCAATCCCGTTCCCCAAAAAGCAAAGGAAATTGCAAACGCTGCACGGAACAATATCGGATTCACTCCAAAGTAGTGTCCCAATCCTGAACACACTCCTCCCAAGATGCGCTCATCGCCATCACGATAAAGCATTTTGTATGGCCTCGAGAAAGAACCGGTGTTGGCATCACTACTGGCTTCCGACTGCGGTTGAAACGGATCCGTTATCTCTTCTGGGCGGCCCATGGTGTTGATGGCCGACTTCACATCGGCTGCAACCACAACCTCTTTCTTGGATGCTTGCAAGGCCTCCTTGAAAATCTCGGCGATGCGCGATTCAATGTCAGACATGATTTCATGACGGCCTTCATTTATTGGTATGCCGTTGGATATGGTTTCGAGATATTGCCGAAGTTCTGCATAGGCCTGTTCCTCGATATGAAAAACAAATCCGCCGATGTTAACTGAGATGGTCTTATTCATGTATTTCTGTTTTAAGAATGTTTGATGGTGTTGTTTACGGATGAAACCAAATCATGCCAAGTTGATTCGAGCTCCTTCAAAAAAGCCTGACCTTGGTCGGTGATGGTGAAATATTTTCGGGGCGGGCCAGCATTCGACTCAACCCAGGTGTAAGTGATGAGTCCGGCGTTTTTCAAGCGGGTGAGTAATGGATACAATGTTCCCTCCACCACCATCATTTGTGAGCTGCGTAGCTGGGCGATGATGTCGGATGGGTATATCTGACCCTTGGCTATAATGCTGAGGGTACAGAATTCCAAAACCCCCTTCCGCATCTGGGCTTTTGTGTTTTCGAGATTTACCATGTTTTGCTATTATACAATACAAAGATATGTTCTTTGCCTTGTACTATGCAATACATAGTACTGTAATATTTTTTATATAACTGATATTCAATATAATAATTTTATTGATTCGGGTGTTACCTCGTTCGGCAACAACCACGACCTATCTCAGCCTAGGTCTTTTCAGCTTGTTATGATTAGCGTTCAACCAACGGGTCAAGATTTGCCGCTCCGATCATATTCTCCGGATAAAGCGTAATAACCAAACACGGCCAACCCAAGCGTAATGATGGGTGTCAAAATAAATGCGTAGATGATGGCAGGAATCGTATCCTCGGGCTTTGCACTTTCGAATTTTGGAATGGCTTGGGAGATGATCAAATAGTAACCAGCCATCATTCCCAAAAGGACCCAAACGACGCCAAATAATCTTCTGATTTTATTCATGTTGATTGGGTGGTTTTTCAATCATCAATGCGGTTGTCTTTGCCATTGATGTAAAGTATACCGATAACAAAACACACGGATGCGATGGCAATGGGATACCATAAACCCTCTAGGTACGGTTTTTCGTAAGGTATTGCATTGCCTGCCAAGGCAGCTGCTTCATTGGCTTGCTTGGCTTTGGATGCCAGATAAGTGGCCACAGCGGGTAATAGGCCACCAAAAACACCATTGCCAATATGATAGGGCAACGACATCGATGTGTACCGGATAGCAGTAGGAAACATCTCCACCAAAAAGGCGGCGATGGGTCCATAAACCATCGTTACAAAAACCACTTGGACGAAAACCAATAACACCAACATCCAAAAACTCCACTGATCCAACAAGACCGATTGAGCAATAGCGGGCCTATCGCTGGGAATTGATTCGCTTGTTTTTTGTTTTTTGGTTAAAACGGATACCGTTCCGTCCGCATACGTGGTTTTTTCAGTGGTCGCAATTACCGTGTCACCCATCACTTGACCTTCGGCGGTCTTAAGGGTGTTTGTTTCAACGAGGACTATGGTTTTAGTGCCGGTGCTTCCGGCTTGATACATTGCATCATAAATGCCTCTATAACTAAAAACAGCCAAGAGCATTCCTGTCATCATGATCCATTTTCTTCCCAATCGGTCGGAAAGATATCCGAACACAATGAACAATGGCGTACCGAAAAGCAATGCCCACATGATGATCTTATTGGCTTGTGATATTTCAATATGTAATTCATGCTGTATGAAACTGAGTGCATAAAACTGTCCCGTATACCAAACAACACCCTGTCCCATGGTGGCGCCGAACAAGGCCAACAACACATACTTAAAATTGATCCGTCGACCGAAACTGTCGCGCAGCGGATTGGTCGAGGTTTTACCCTCTGCCTTGGCTTTGGCAAACATGGGCGACTCTTGCATGCGCAACCTGATCACGATGGATACTCCCACGAGTAAAATGGAAATCCAAAACGGAATACGCCATCCCCAATCGTTAAAGTCAACCTCCGACATCATGCCTTTAACCGTTATGATCACTCCCAATGAAACAAACAATCCGATACTGGCCGTGGTTTGAATCCACGATGTCCAAAAGCCCCTCTTGTTTTCCGGAGCGTGTTCTGCCACATAGGTGGCAGCACCCCCATATTCTCCGCCTAATGCCAACCCTTGTAGCAAGCGCAGCAGCAACACCAACATTGGAGCCCAGAATCCAATGGTTTCATAAGAGGGGATGCAACCAATCAAGAATGTGGCCACACCCATCAGCAGTAACGTAACCAGGAATGTGTGTTTGCGTCCGATTAAATCGCCGAGTCTTCCAAAAAACAAGGCACCAAAAGGTCGTACCACAAAGCCAGCAGCAAAGGTGGCCAATGTGGAAAGCAACGCGGCGGTGGGATTTTCTGCAGGAAAGAACTTGCTGGCTATGATGGTGGCTAGACTTCCGAAAATGTAAAAGTCGTACCACTCGATCAAAGTACCCAAAGAAGAGGCAGTGATCACGCCCTTGAGCCCTTTTGATGAGCCGTTTGGGTTCATAATAATAGGTGGATTTTGTAATTGATGTTGCAAGGTTATTATAAATTATTTGAAACACAAAGACGCCAAGGTTATTCACATACTCATTTTTGAAACAACGTTGATCCTGTGTACCAGCAACCGTAAAAGGTCCTATCTTTACATTAAGACAATCCTAGCATGAAAGACCATACTATTCGCTTGATGATGTTTTTGGTGCTGATGATTCTGAGCACAGCTTCTCCTTTGCCCAGCCCGATTACAAAGACGTGGCACCGATTTTTTTCAGTAAATGTGCATCATGTCATCACGATGGCGGTCCTGGCCACCACCCATTCACCAACTACACACAAACCGCAGCCTACGCAAGCTTGATTCAAAATGCATTGGTTGCTGGCACCATGCCACCCTGGCCTCCCGACACCACTTACACCCGGTTTTTTGGTGAGCGTACCATAACCGCAGCTGAAAAAACAGCGATCCTGAATTGGGTGGCGGCCAACACCCCCCCGGGCGATACCACCTTGGCGCCACCAGCTCCCGTTTTTGGAAATTATCAGCTGCAAGGTATTCCAAGCATGGAGCTGCAAATCCCAACTTTCACCAGCAACGCCACTACCACCGATAAATACGAGTGTTTTTCCCTTCCTACAAACTTGACACAAGACCGCTATTTACGAGCATTCGAAATCGTACCAGGAAATCCTGCAATTGTACACCATGTAATCATCAATGTGGATTCCGTTGGAAATACAAGTAATAATTTGTCCGGGAACTGTTTCAACCCTCCCGGTGATTACAGCATTGGCGGATATGCGCCTGGAGCACCTCCTACCGTAGCTCCCGGACAAGCCCCGCTTAAATTGGGTATGAGACTCAAGGCAGGATCGAAAATCGTTTTGCAAATACATTATCCCGCTGGCAGCGCAGGACAGCAGGATAGCACCAAAATACGTATGTATTTTTATCCGGTTGGCACCACTGGCATCCGACCCATTCAAGCTGCAACCCCGCTACAAAACTGGAACTTGGCAATTCCTGCTAACACCGTCACCCCATTCACAGCCACCTTTCAAGCGCTGCCCTATCCCATTTCGGTTTTGGGTGCATTTCCCCATTCGCACAAGTTGTGCAAAAGCATCGTCAATTACGCATGGCAGGGAACAGACACGGTAAAACTTATCAAGATCAACAATTGGGATTTCGAGTGGCAAGGGTATTATTTCTACCGCAGGTTGGTGAAGATTCCTGCGGGCTACCAGTTGTTTTCGCGGCACGTTTACGACAACACCCTTTTGAATCCGAACAACCCCAACAATCCACCTCAACTTGTTACAGCAGGCTTATCCACCAGTGATGAGATGTTGTTTGATAGCTTTTTGTTCACGACCTATCAAGCAGGCGATGAGTTGATCGACATTGGTGCATTATTGGCAGGAGACTCGTTGTTGGCTACCAATACAGGCATGCCATCGATATCCACGGAAGGCTCACCAAACTCGTATGCCTATCCCAACCCATCCAGCGAGGCGTTCAATATCCGACTCATGGGCGAAAATTGGGGTGGTTCGTTATTGGAAATCAGCGACTTATCGGGGCGAAAATCAGATGAGATCATTGTTCCTGAACCATCCGATGGCAGTAGCTACGTGACTTGGAATGTACCCGTTAACCTGAGCTCTTCTGGAATCTTTTTTTACAAGGTGTATTCGAGGGATAACAAGCAGGCCACAGGGAAACTGATAGTTGTAAAAAATCGTTGATAACTACCGATTGGCTGTTGGGTAAACGGCAAAATTGACCTTGCGAATTGGCTAAATTTGCGAGCCAGCACCCAGTGGGAAAGCTGCTAGCTGATATGCCTGCCTCTTCGAATATCATCGCCCAACTGTACAAGACCGGAAAGTCTGACCGCGTTCGCCAAAACGGCCACAACCCCTGTGTGGTTTGGTTCACTGGGTTGTCGGGTTCGGGAAAAAGCACATTGGCAAACGCTGTCGAGCAGGAGTTGCACTCAAAAAGCATACATACGTACGTACTTGATGGGGATAACATGCGGCATGGATTGAACAACAACCTTGATTTCTCGGAAGCAGGAAGGAAAGAGAACATCCGCCGTATCGGTGAAGTATCCAAGCTTTTTGTGGATGCCGGAATGGTTGTGCTGACCGCTTTCATATCTCCATTCCGCAATGATCGAGATTGGGTGCGTTCGTTGGTTGGGCCCAGAGAATTCATTGAAGTGTTTGTGGATTGTCCGATCGAAGAGTGTGAAAAAAGGGATGTCAAAGGATTATATAAAAAAGCACGCGCTGGAGAGATTTCCGACTTCACCGGCATCAGCTCACCTTTTGAAGCGCCCTTGCATCCGGAACTGACCATCCATACGAACCAACTATCCGTCACTGAAGCCACCAACTTGATCTGTGAACGTGTGCTTAACCAAATACGTTTATCCTGATGGTACAATACAACCTCAACCA
>JBEAXM010000084.1:0-4166 GCA_041159805.1 Bacteroidota bacterium | reverse complement strand
GAACACAAACCTTGGAAGTGATCGGTGAGCAACCCGACCATTTCCAGGTGGAGCTGCTCACCGCTGGCAATAACGCCGACCTGTTGATACAGCAAGCCATCAAGTTTCAGCCATCCACTGTCATCATCGGCAACAAAGAACTACTCCCGGTTGTCAAATCCGCACTCGAGCCCCATGGCATCAAGGCCTATGCCGGCATCGAATCCATCGTGCAGTGCATGTCGTCAGACTCCATAGATCTGGTTGTGACCGCCTTGGTGGGTTATGCAGGGTTGGAGCCGACATTAGAAGCGATAAGACATAAGAAAACCATTGGGCTTGCCAACAAGGAAACCCTGGTGGTGGCTGGCGAATTGGTTACTGAATTGGCGTCCAAAAACGGTGTCAATATTTTCCCGATCGACAGCGAGCATTCAGCGATTTTTCAATGTCTTTTGGGCGAATGGCACAACCCGATTGAAAAAATCTATTTAACCGCTTCCGGAGGGCCATTCCGTGGCAAAGACAAATCTTTTCTGGCAACCGCAGGGCCAGAGCAGGCCCTAAAACATCCTAATTGGAGCATGGGCGCCAAGATCACCATCGACAGCGCCACATTGATGAACAAGGGGCTGGAGGTCATCGAAGCCAAGTGGCTCTTCAACCTAAGTCCCGAGCAAATCGATGTGATTGTACACCCACAATCCATCATCCATTCCATCGTGCAATTTCAAGACGGCTCCATGAAGGCCCAGATGGGTTTGCCAGACATGAAGCTTCCCATCCAGTTTGCCATGGGTTATCCAAAGCGATTGAAATCTGAATTCCCACGCTTCGACTTCATGAGGTTCCCGAATTTGACATTCGAGGCACCCGACGTGAAGAACTTCCCTTGTTTACAAATAGCCATGGATGCCATGTCGATTGGTGGTAACACTCCTTGCATCATGAATGCCGCAAATGAAATCGCCGTCCAGGCCTTCCTGCAAAAGAAAATAGGATTCAACCAGATACCCGAGGTCATACAGACCACCATTGCAAAAGTGCCTTTCCATTCCAATCCGGTTTTCGCCGACTACGTTGAAACCGACCAGGAAAGCAGAACGGTTGCCGCGGAAATTTGCGGATGATTACATACTTGAGATAACTTCACACCACAAAAACCTACAATAAATCATATGACAGGATTAATCATGGCCGCCCAACTTATTTTGGGTCTTTCCATACTGGTTACCTTACATGAGCTGGGACATTACCTTGCAGCACGGGCCTTCGGTATACGGGTTGAGAAATTTTATTTGTTTTTTGATGCCTGGGGCTTCAAACTCTTCAGCTTCAAACGCGGCGATACGGAATGGGGTATCGGTTGGCTGCCTTTTGGCGGATACGTTAAGATATCAGGCATGGTGGACGAGTCGCTCGACAAGGAGCAAATGGCCCAGCCACCCCAACCTTATGAATTCCGATCCAAGCCGGCCTGGCAGCGTTTGATTGTGATGATCGGCGGCGTAGCCATGAACGTGATCCTTGGCATCGTCATCTTCTCAGCCATGCTGCTGGTGTACAAAAAAGAGTACCTGCCGAACAGCGAAGTGAAAAACGGGATTGTTGCATACAAACTTGGGGAGTCGATTGGACTGAAGGATGGGGACAAGATTATTGCCATCAACGGAAATTCGTTCGAGCGTTTCGATGACCTGCTTACCTCCAAAGTGATTTTCGGAAGTGTGCTTTCGGTTGATCGCAACGGGCAACAGATGGAGATCACCATTCCCGGTGATTTTTATAAAAAGGTATCGGCCGAAGGCCGATGGAGTTTCATAGGAACCGGAAGACTTTTTTATGATGTCACTACAGTGGAAGATGGTGGTCGGGCACAGCAAGCTGGCATCATGAAAGGCGACCGCATTGATGCCATCAACGACATGCCCATTGATGCAGGAAGTGATTTGCCTAAAAAACTTGCTGAGCTCAAAGGTCAACAGGTGAAACTATCCATCACCCGAAATGGTGAGCCGATGGAATTAACCTCGGAAGTGAGCCCGGAAGGCAAGATCGGAATCGGTTACAATACCGACACCGAGGTCGATCCATCCTACAAGATGGCGGCAATCACACCCGGAACAGCTCTCGTATTTGGAACTGCAGATGCCTGGGAGGCGTTGGTTTCGAATGTAAAGGGGCTGGGCAAGATTTTTTCAGGACAAGAGAAAGCATCCGACTCATTACAAGGACCAATAGGTATCGCCCAGATTTACGGAGGCACATTTGACTGGGCTTGGTTCTGGAGAATCACCGGTCTGCTGTCGATGGTGCTTGCGTTCATGAACATGTTGCCTATACCTGCATTGGATGGTGGACACGTCATATTCCTCACAATTGAAGCAATCACCCGGCGAAAATTCAGCGACCAGTTCATGGAGCGGGCCCAAGTGGTGGGAATGGTGCTGCTACTCGGATTGATGGCCTTTGCCGTTGGAAATGATGTTTGGAAACACATCCTTAACTGACCACAATGATCCGTAAGATTCTATTTGCAATTTGCCTGATTCTGGCAGCAATACCATCTGTTGCACAACAGGAAAAACCGTCATCCGACACCATTCCGTTGTCGAATGTGATGATCATTCCTTACGATGAGCGCTACTACCTGTCGGATGCCGATCGCGACATCATGCAGGTCTCTACGGCATTGCCCGACCACTTCCGGAAATATTTCCGTTTCCAGGTGGATCGCAATGTACAGCGATATGTGAGCTTGAGCTACCCATGCATATCACTTCTGAACGATACAGCCGATGAGTTGGAGGAAACGATGTACGAGATCCTATCAAAAACCGGATACCGGTTTGAAAAAGTTGTTCCTGTTGAACCAGCCATCAACCGCTTGTTGGATATGGAAATCAAACTCAAGAAGGAAGGGGAAAAATACACGGATTCCAAGACAGCATCCATGTACATACCTGCCAAAAAAGATGGAGTCTACATGCATGCCATTGTGAAGGACGGTGAGAAACTTTTCAGGAAAATGAAGAGCGATTACAATGTTGATTATTTCGTTTTCCTTACCCAGCTCGAAATCAAAACCAACTACAACAGCTGCATGGACATTGCCAAAAAAATATACCGCAGGGAAATCATGCTGCACTTCACCATTTATGATGCAGGAGGAAACGTGGTTGCAGGCAGCTATGCCACCGCACATATTCCCTCTGACCGCAGCGAAGCAAGTATGATTGCAGGGGAATGTTTTCCCGAACTGGCAAAATACATTGCCGCCTGTCTTCCCTGATCATTCAATGAGCATCCTTCGGATGCCGTGGTTTCCTGAGTCGGAAATGAAAAACTCTCCCTCCAAGAGCCCCTTTGCAATGGAGACGGGCTGATTGAATCTTGCCAATGCGCTGATGCCGTTTTGCATGCCTGGAAGGCCATCCCCGGCAAGGGTAATTGCTTCGCCAGTTTTGAAAATCATTCTAATGGCATGATTGTTACGATCGGCAACGAGGATCTTGTCCTCAAACCAGCAAATACCTGTCGGGTTGCTGAACGATGCCTGGCCAAAGGCACCATTGGAGAAGCCCGATATACCGGAACCACAAATAGACGCCGCAAAACCATTGGAGCGGTCTAGCGAGCGGATGTTATGATTACCAGCATCAGCGACCAGGATGCTGTACACCGAATCCATCAGCAAACCACCAGGTATGTTAAAGGTGGCTGTTGCACCCTGTCCGTTATTGTTTCCAGGTGTACCGTCGCCTGCAAAGGTGGAAACGACCTGATGTAAAGAAAGCTTACGTATTGAATGATTCTGTGAATCGCCTATGTACACATCCGAATAATTCGGATCAAACACCACCGAAACAGGTTGATTGAAGCGTGCGCTTGCACCGGGAGCATCTACAAAACCCGCTATTCCAGCAACACCTGCAACGGTGAACACAAAACCCTGTTGATTGATTTTCCGGATACAATGATTCAAACGATCGGCTACATACAGCTCGTTCGCATATGGATCATAGGAAAGTCCGACTGGGTAGTTGAAGCGCGCTGTCGAAGAGGCTCCGTCTTGATGACCGGCCTGACCATCTCCCGAAAGGGTTGAAACAGCACCACCCGGTGAAACACGTCGGATACGGTGGTTGAATTCATCGGCCACATACAAATTACCCAGTTGATCAGTT
>JBEAXM010000195.1:0-4747 GCA_041159805.1 Bacteroidota bacterium | reverse complement strand
ATACTGTTACTCAAATTTTGGAAAACATGAGACTGCTATTGAAGAACATCAGGATCATTGAATCCGATGCATCCGAAAAGAAATCCGACATCCTTGTGGTGGACGGTATCATTAAAACCATTTCGGAAAACATATCCGACCCGGATGCAATGGTAGTGAATGTGGCCGGTGCGTGTGTTTCAGCTGGATGGGTAGACCTTCGAGCCAATTTTCGCGATCCTGGAGAAGAGACCAAAGAGACTCTTCTCTCGGGACTGAATGCTGCTGCTAAAGGTGGCTTTACATCCGTTGTGGTCATGCCATCCACCAATCCAACGGTTCAATCCAAGTCAGATGTTGAATATTTGAGGTCCAAGGCAAGCAATCACCTTGTGAACCTTCTGCCTTCAGGTGCGCTGTCGCACAATAGGGAGGGGAAAGACATCAGCGAAATGTACGATATGAAAATGGCCGGTGCTGTGGCTTTCACCGACGACAAACGTCCAATCAGGGACTCGGGCTTGATGTCGAGGGCACTGCAGTATGCTCGAAATGTTGGTACGGTGGTGATGACTTACAGTGATGATGCCGGCATTTCCGGCAGCGGGATGGTTAATGAAGGCGTTCCTGCAACCTTGTCTGGAATCAAGTCGGCTCCGGCTTTTGCTGAGGAGCTGATGGTGGCAAGGGATATTGAGATATGCCGTTACACCCAAGGCAGACTTCATTTCGGAACCTTGTCGACTAAAGGTTCGATGGAATTGGTTTCGAAGGCGAAATCGGAGGGTCTGCATATAACCGCCGATGTTTGCTCCCATCAATTGTTCTTTGACGATTCCGTCATTACAGGATACGATACCAACTACAAGGTGAAGCCACCTTTCCGTTCAGAAGCAGATGTTCGTGCACTCCGCTCTGCCTTAACCAACGGAACTATTGATGCCATCTGTTCAGATCACAGTCCTCACGACGATGAATCCAAAACCGTTGAATTCGATTTTGCCTCCTATGGCATAGCTGGCATTGAAACCGCTTTCTCTGCAGCTCGAACCGCTTGCACGGATGTGCCTTTGCAGCGTTTGGTTGATTGCTTCAGCAATGGCCCTCGACGGGTACTGGGCCAAGATCCGGTTTTGATAAGGGAGGGTGAAAAAGCCTGCCTTACCGTGTTCCATCCCGATCAGGAATGGACACCCAACGCCATGGATAAAAGCACCATGGCATCAAATAATCCGTTCCTGGGAATGAAACTAAAGGGCAAGGTCCTTGGTGTGGTTAACAACAGCCAAATGGCTTGGTTCGGTGTATAGCCCTACTAAAAAATAACCCGGTGAAGCTTTCGCAACACCGGGTTCCCCATCTTCATGAACAGAAAAGCTAACCAGTAACGATGACCAGGTATTTGGAGGATTTCCAAAACTTGGTTGAGTTTGTAATATCCAGACTCTTCACATTGCCTTTGATGTCTGTGTTTAATTTATAGCTGTCAGCAGGGTGGTTGGTGATCACCTTCGCTGTTTTTGAATTGATTGGAATGGAGTTCAACTTCGTGATGTCCACACGTGTGAAGGCATCGGGATTCAGGTCGCTCTCGAGAACTTTATCCTTTCCGATGCCTAGAAATCCTCCATCTTTTTTCATCACCTTCTTGCTATTCAGTTCCTTGTAGGTGCCTAAAACAAAGAAAGCGGTATTCAGTTGGTCGTTTTTCTGCTTGATGATGATATCACGCTGCTGCGTTTCCACATACATGGAGTCAACGGAACGGTTCAATCCATCAATCTGTGTTTTCAATGCTGTTGATTCGTCCTTGAGTGCAAGTATTTCCTGATCCTTCAAGGCATTCTCTTCGGTAAGCTGGTTTATTTTCTTTCTCAAAGAGGCGATTGTAAGGTCATTGCCCGTCAACTTTTTATTGAGCGATTCAATGATCAAGGTGTTTCTTTGAAGTAACTCACCAATCACCTGGATATTGAAGTTGATGCGATCCTTTACCTCTTGACTTTGTTCAGTGCCATTGGAGGATTCTTTCGCGATGGCAACTTGTGTTCGGGTGATGGAGTCCAGGTTGTACTCGATTTCATTCATTGATTCAATGAATGAACTGATGGAAGAATCTTTTGTGGCGTTAATCGTGATCACGGAGTCCCTCTCCGCAATAGCACGTTCCATTTCAGGTCTGTAATCCTTGCATCCGCCAATGATGGAAGTAGCCGAAACAAATGCCAATGCATATGGTAAAATACTTCCTTCCAGGTAATGCGACTTTTTGAGCATGAGTGAAACGCAGGTCAAAAGTAGATGGCTCTTGTAATCAGCCGATTTGCGCATCCACCTACTTATAAACACCCGTTTGTTAGTATTCGTGCAACAAAAAGAGCGACCCGTGGGTCGCTCTTTCATTTCATAAATGGAAGTATTCGATTAATGCTTTTTCATGAATCTCTTGATCAAGACTCCTTGGTTGGTGTGTATCTCTGTCAAGTAACTTCCCTCCGAAAGATGTGATACCGGTATCATGATTTTACCATTATCCTGATTATTGAAATCGGTTTTGGTGATCACTGTCCTTCCTGATAATTCAGTGATCCGAATTTCCTGAACGGAAATGCCCGAGCCAATCACTTGCAAGGAAAGTTGTTCGATGGCAGGATTAGGAAAGAGGTCGATTGAAGATGACAGTTCACCTGTACCGGCAGAAATGAATTGGAACACTGCGGAAGTGATGGTGCATCCGTTCAATGTGATGGTAACCGTATAGTTTCCGTTTTGAGTAGCGGTATACGATTGAGCTGTTGCTCCAGGTATTGGATTTCCATTCAGGTTCCATTGGTATGTAGTGGCAGGCGATGAAGTGAGCACGTTGAAGTTTAGCGAGATGGTTGGAACAGGAGGGAAGGGACTTACCACCACTGGAGTGGGAACTCGTGGACTCCTGCAACCCTCGGAAACAACCCAATCGTAAAGGTACAGGTATGCAATGCCGGTGCTGAACCCTGGATTGTAATACCCGGTGATGCTCAAGGGTGTGTTGCTCACGGTGTATGGGTAAATGGCTCCTGCTATGTTTTGATTCATGGTCACACTGCCTGTTGCAACTTCTAAAATGTAACCGTTGCCTACCGGAACATCGAAATCTACTGGGATTGGAGTCTTACCCGTGAATGCCGTTACGTTTTGAGTGTATGTATCCAAAACGGGTGAACCTGGTCCTTGTCGCAAATTGATGGTCACAGTACCGGTTTGGTTTGGATATACATGAACAAAGTCGATGGTCACTGGTCGAGCCACGTCGAATCCTACACCAAAGTTGTTGCTGCTTGTAACCGATTGGTTGCCGATGGATGCGTCAGCAGGTCCGAGGTTATAGGCAGTGCCTGCAAATGCCTGCGAATAATAGGTGGCACTCTGGTTGGTTGTGAAAGAGTAGGTAGGGCCAGAAGCCACCGGTGTGGAACTGTTCAATGAATTATACCAAAGCAAGGTGCCTGTTCCACTGGCGGTAATTGTTGCAGTGCCACTCACACAAAGACTATCTCCAATGGTGGTAGGTGTGGTGATTTGCAAAACGGTTATATCAATGGAATTGGAACTATCGGGTGCGCAACTGCCACTAGTGACAAAGGCGCGGTACGTTGTGCTGGTGGTGGGAGCCACGGTATATGTGGATGCGTTGTTGCCTACTCCGGTTTCATTCACCCAGGTGGTACCATTCCAGCTTTGCCACTGGATGTTTCCTTGAGACCCTAATAACAGCAGGTCAGCAGATTTACCCAAACATACCGTGTCTTGAAAGGTTGTTGCGGATCCGGCAATCGTTGGTGCGCCAACGGTGATGGTTACGCTGTCAACATTTGAGCAGTTGCCGTCATCTCCAATCACTATATAGGTGTTGGCTCCAATGCCTGTTGGAGTACAGTTAACGGAGCTGCCAGTGGTGGAGCTCAGTCCGTTTGCAGGACTCCAGGTGTAAGCATAGTTCGGATTCGTACTGGTGGCGTTCAAAGTGGCTGATCCATTCAAGCAAAAGTTGGTTGCAGAGGCATTGATCGTTACTGCAGCGGAGGGTGTGATGGTTACTTGAACGGGAATCCTCGGACTGTTGCATCCAAATCCCGTGAAAGGAAGAGTGATCTGCGAGTTAACCGTATTGGTGGTGATGGTTTGGTTGGTGAAGTCAGTCGCATCGTCGTTGTCTGTGCTGCCATTTCGAGTAACACTCAAGCCCGCCAAGGTCGAAGTGATATTCACCCCATCTCCGCTCCAGATGGATCCAGGTGTAAGGGTGGCGCCATTCACCACAATGGACATGGATTGGATGTTGGCAGCAGGCCAGTTCATGGGAACAAAGTCACGAAGGTTGTTCTGGTCGTCGATGATCAGTGCCCATCCCGAAAAGGTGGGGAATGCACCCGAGTTCCAAAGGATGTTGTTACCCCAATAGGTGGTGCCAGCAAGATTGGTGAGGTCGGAAAACGATATGATGTCGCCAGGGTTCATGGTTCCTGAAAGCGTTTGAACGATGGTGTTCACCAGATTGATGTCGGTGTAGCTGTTGTTCACAGCAACCTTCCATCCGGTTACATCTACAGGCAACGGACTCACGTTTTGAATCTCCAATACATCGTTGGTCTGTATTTCCATCTCTGTGATGAGGATTGGACTGGCTCCAGCTGCTCCGCCGCCGCCACCACCTTGTACCTGATCGGCAACATAGAGCGTTGTGGAGGAAGGAATGAAAGTTGTGGTTGGACTACCTGTGGTAATT
>JBEAXM010000187.1:0-3210 GCA_041159805.1 Bacteroidota bacterium | reverse complement strand
GGCTTGAGTGAACTTTTCGAAGATGGTTTGTAGCTTGTCGTTTTGGATGCCGATACCTGTGTCGATAACTTCGAAGCGGACCATCGTATAGGCGGCATTCGACTCGATCAGGTCAACTTGTACAGCCACTTCACCCTCTGAGGTGAATTTCACTGCATTGTTGACCAGGTTGTTCAAGATCTGTCCCAGACGCGTAGGGTCGCCTTTGACCCATGAAGGCAGCTCAGGACCGAATTGTTTTTTGAATGAAACTCCTTTTTCCTCAGCTTTCAACCGGAACAGTTCGCATGATGATTCCACTTCCTCTTTGAGGTTGAACACCGTTTGTTCGAAGGTCATTTTCTCATCATCGATCTTGGCGATATCCAGAATATCATTTACGATTACCAACAGACTATCGGCTGATTTTTTAATGGCATTCAAATAGTTCTGCTGTTCATTGTCGCTGATGTTGCGAATCAGGATGTTGGTCAAGCTCATGATGCCATGGATAGGTGTACGGATCTCATGACTCATGTGGGCCATGAACCGCTCTTTTACCTTATCCATTTCACGGGCCACCGACAAATCATTGATGAGTTTTTGCTCGTTTCGTTTCAATTCGGTTATATCGGTGGCGATTCCGGTTATACCGAAGGAGCCGGAAGTGATTCCTGCTTGCTTGAAGCAGGTGACTTCCAGGTGAAGTTCTCCTGCAGTGATGGTTGTGGTGTATTGGTCGTTGTTCTCAAGTGAGGTGAAGAACGATTCATCAATGGGGAAGAGGTGCTTCACGTTCGAAACCTGCTTTCCGATGATGCAATTTGGCTCTATGCCGAGTATGCTGGCGCAATGGCCGCGAAACATTGTGTATTCACGATTGGAATTGATGGCGAAAAACAGGATTTGAGACTTGTCGACCACCGCATCCAATCGGCGTTCGGTGAGGTATAGTTCCTCCTGCATTTTTCTGTTCCTTTCCGAGGCATCGCGCAAGCGCAAGGCATAGCGTAAGCTTTGTCCTATACCATCCGGATTCACCATGTTCTTTGGCATGTAGTCACATACACCTAGTTTCATGGCATCTACTGCAAGTTTCTCATCGCCTTGTGATGTCACCATGATCACCTGGGCATCACACAACCTGTTGCGGTTGGTGCGCATGAAGTCAATTCCGGTACAGCCGGGAAGGTTGTAGTCGAGGAATATGATATCGAACTCGTTTTCGTGGAGGGCAATGAGTCCTTCGGTTTCGTTGGCAGCTGTGATAACCTCTGCATTGAAACCTGATTTGCGAACCGAACGCATGAGTGCCATGCGGTCGAGCTCATCGTCGTCCATTACGAGTATCCTTAGTTGTTGCTGAAGCATGACGGTACTTCTGATGGTTCACAAAGCTTCCAATAGCTACTAAGTATGGAAACGGCGTTCACGAATTTTTCAAAGGACACGGGCTTGATGATGTAGCCAGCTACGTTCAAGTCATACGCATCAATGCGATCGCGGTCATCGTTTGACGTTGTCATCACAAATACGCTGATAGAACGAAGTTGTGGGTCTTGGCGCAGTTCCTTCAGGAACTCCAAGCCATTCATCTTAGGCATGTTCAAATCCAACAAGATGATCTGCGGGCGGGGGGTTATTTTTTCATAACCTTCTTCGCCGCGAAGCATGTTCAATGCTTCCAATCCATTTCCGGCCACAGCCAGTGGATTTTTGATGTTGTTTTTCTTGAATGCACGTTGCACGTTCATCACGTCAACGGCATCGTCTTCAACCAAAAGGATGGTGACGAGCTTTTCTTCCATAACTTAATTCGTTGGTAATCAGTGTTAAGTGTTTGAATCTCAAGTGGTATAATCTCCACTCGCACTTATACTTAAAAGCCCAAAAAAGGTTACGGAAGGGTGTTTCTATATTATTGTAAGTCGCTATCTGCCACTATAAAAGTGCATTTTTCGGTAGCTTTTCGGCCATCCGAACTTTCGCGGATCCACTGATTAGGGTTTTGGATGTCTTTGGTGAGAGTCTTGTCATTGGTAATGGAGATTTTCACCGAATCTATTTCATCCGTACACTGGTAATCATCTCCGGCAAACAAACCCATTTTATCATACCAATAAATCTCCTTGGATACACCTGGCGCGATGGTGATTGGATTTTCGTTGCCATGCAAGGAGTAAACTTGGATGGTGATGGTTTCACTGGATCGGTTATCAAATATCTTGGTGAACGTTGTTCCTCCCTCACAGCCATGTAGCATGAGCATTAAAGCTAAAGCTGGGAACCAGGTTGATTGGTTTGAAAAGTGTTTTAATGACATGCTAAAAGTGGGTGATGTGCAGATTTTCTCAATATTCTTATTTGGCTTTATGTTAGGAAACGATTTGTGCATTTGCAGTCAATGACTTTATTGTGAATGCGAAAATGAGTTTCAAGAGTTTCATTTAAATGGCGTTTGCAGGAACGAGCTACAAAAATACCGAATATAAAAAACCAGCAATTCAGCTTCATGCGGCTTAAATCGCATATCGTACCTGAAACAACTTTGAAAAAAAATCTATTTTTTAATAAACTTTCGTACATACACACCATGATTGGTATGTATGTGCAGGAAATACAAACCATTGGTGAGGTTTGCAACTGAAAAACTTTGACTTTGGTATTTGTTTAATAGTTTTCCCGATGGACTGATTATACTGACCCCTTGAAACACTTGTTCATCCAACCGAATATCTACAATATCGCTTCCCGGGTTTGGATATACATTGATTGTTGGTTCATTCAAGTGGTTTTCAGCAATGCCCACTGGATTGTTTACAATGTTGGAAAGCAGTTGCGATGCAACCTGGAAAGCCACCGCTGGGAATTGGTTGATGAGCACACAGATGATTACCCCACTGGCAGTGTCATACATCATGGAGGAATTATAGCCGCCCCAGATGGCTCCTCCGTGAGTCCATACGGTTCTTCCCAAAATGACTACTTCACCGATTCCGATCCCGTAGTTGCCTGAGCCCACGAACGTGGTCATTTCATTGAATGAATTATTGTTGATCACTTGTCCATTCATCAAGGCCTCATACCATTGCGTCATTTCGCTTGCGTTGGAGTACATGGCACCAGCAGCCCATGCGGCGCTATTGAGGGATATACGGGGGATACCATTGTTGTTGAATCCATTTTGCCATGGATGTGCTACGGTATACAGGACACTTTCGTAAACATCCA
>JBEAXM010000182.1:0-3954 GCA_041159805.1 Bacteroidota bacterium | reverse complement strand
TGGGATGCGGGTGTTTATCTGATCAAAATACAAACCTCCAAGGGATTATTGGTTGAAAGGTTGGTGCGTTGACACTTTTTTATTGAACAACCAGTTTTTTTATCGCAATCGCCCCCGATTTATTAGAAACTATTTGAAGGGCATACGATCCTTTTGAAAGAAAGGTGGTGTTCAGTGATATGCTATTTGGACCTGATCGAAGTGAACCCCTGTATGGTTGACTTATCAGTTTGCCACTCATGTCAAGAATGTCCAAGGTGATAAAATCATCCGCTTTCAATTCGAATTGAATCTCTGTACGATCAGAAGTGGGATTTGGAAATAATAACGCATCATCGGTAGATGGATCAAGTTGGGGTACCGATACGCCTGATGTGGCGGTCAACTCTCCGATCCATGTTCGTGTGGTGTGGTTCACCAGCGAGTAAGAGCCATTGATCCAAACCCATCCTGGAAGATTATATCGGGTCTGGCAGCCGGTGTAATCGCCCCAGCGCTCATTTCCATTGAGCATGTTGGTGTAACTCAATCCTTGCTTGATCACCGTCACCGGTGAGTAGGAGCCGTTGCCATCAGATAAGATTGCTCCGGTTCCGGGTTGGAAGGTGGACGATGACAGCAAAGTGCTGATGATGGAGCGGTTGTCGCCTGGACCGACACCGGCATAGGCGATGTTGGGGTATCCGAGATACAGCGTGTCAATGCTGTGGATGTTTCCATTCAAAGTCGGAGTTCCTGTTAAGTCGATTCGTCCGTGGTAGATTCCGGTTTTTCCAGAAATTGTGTCCAGTGTGTTAAATACAAACTGTATTAGATTGTTTTCAATAAATGCGCCCTGTGTTCTTGCATCATTTACGATAAGCAAATCCTGGAAGGGCTGTACGGCATCCAGTGGCATGCGGTAGCTGATATTGGATAAAAGTGGGTTTACGGATAAGGTGGGATTGGAAGCGGCTGTCCCTGAAAGCTCAACTAGGAATATTGTATCATTACCGGTTGTAAAGTTTCTGTTTGAAAGAAAATACATGTTTGGTCCATATAATGTGCTTCCACCTTTTACCGGACATAAGTTACGTAACGGCTGTCCATTGTAGGTAATGCCGGAATGTAGGGTAGGGTTGAGTGTGTTTCCCTGGAATCCATCTGCCTTCGGGATTTGCCAGATGATGGATTCGTTGAATCCCGCCTGCCAAGTGGAGTCATTATATAATAAATTTACTGTGATGAACAATTCGTCATCCGTCATGGCGATCATTGGATAATCAGTCCAAAGGTTATTGTTCAGCGGGTCACCTGGCAATGCATAAAAATTCCATGATCCGTTTGATAAATTGGATTGCGAAAATCCAACAACGATATTGCTTGTGCTGTCGGTGAAACCGTTAAGAAATAAAACCACGAAACGGTCTTCTTGTGGATCATAAAAAACCTTCGGATCAAACTCCTCCTGTTGTAGGCCTAATCCTGACGAAATGGAGTGGAGGGTGAAACTGCCATAAGTCATATTGGTATTCAAGTTACGGCTCCAAATATTGGAGTTTGATACAGAGCATACCATGTCGCCATTTGAAACGGCTATGTCATTGTCATTCGGCGCAAAACCATTGAAACCATTACCAAGGAAATTCCTGTACATTACAGGGGCAGGAGCCAGGGACTCGGTTTTTGATTCGGTTTTGGTTGTTACGTCCCTGCGGTAATGTTCCAAATCAGCTTTGGCTTCACGAATGGTTTGTTTGTCGGCACCCGGATGTGGTTTAGGAAGCGCTTTTCGGAGCACTTGCACATCCGGATCAAATTCGCTTTGTTCAAGGTTGATGATGCCTTTGAGTGGAATTTGCATCTTGGTTGAACGGAATTGTTGCGACTTGCCAATCAGTGGCAACGCACACAGGGAAACGGCAAATAAGAGTGCTTTCATTTGAACAAACTGTTTGCCCAAATATAGCAAAGACGCAACAAGCTTCCTAGGGGGTGACTAACTTCAAGTTGGATACGGTTCCGTTCAGTTCACATCGTATCAAATAAATGCCTTTGGAGAGTTCTGGAAGTGAAATGACACCACTCCAGTTGTCTTCAACCATGGATTCGTGATGCAATATGGTTTTTCCCGCAGCATCGAATAGGGTGACACTTGCTAATCCGGCTTCATTGGTGGCCTGGATGACCAAAGCCCCGTGGATTGCATCATGAATGATGGAAATGGGTGCATCCGATTGTCGGAAAACAACAGCAACAGGATCACTCAGGTTTTCCGTTCCATCCAAATCAATTTGTCGCAACCGGTAGTAGTTGATTCCAGCTTTGGGTTCCTCGTCAATCAAGGAGTATTGGTGCATGACCGAAGTGGTTCCTTGGCCATTCCTTGTACCTATATGGATGAACTGCATGCCATCGTTGCTTCGCTCCACTTCAAAGCGGTCATTGTTCAGTTCGCTGGCTGTAACCCATGAAACCAATACGTCATTACCCTGCTGGTTGGCCTCAAATGTTAACAGCTCAACAGGTAAGGGTACATTGTTACCTGCAGCAGTGAAATCAGAGAAATCGGTTAGCCCATCCCACTGAAGTGTGAACGTAGTGGCATTATGGGAGCCCGATATACCGGTGATGGCGGTTACCAATGAACCTGGGCAACCATTCCAGCCAGGTAAGGCACTCGATAAACTGTACTTGACGGGGAAGAGTGGTCCCACGCCGACGATTTCAAATGCCCCTGCATATTGATAAGTGACGTTGTAATTCTTATTACTCAGCAGTCCGGTTGGCTCAACCCTCCAATATCTTGTGATTTTATCAATAACCGGACTCAGGTTCGGATGTGGAGCATCAACAACCATGACTCTGATGTCGGACCCTGCCATAGCGCCCGAGTTCAATGTGATTGTATATGGTGTATAGTAAATGGAGTCACCAACAGGGTAAACATATGCGGAATTATTATTCGTCTTGATACGAACATATCCTCCGTTGCTGTTCACGTAGCTATTGTTGCTGTTACCGGCCACTGTTCCGTTCAAAGTGTTGGTTCCTATGGTCAGGGTTCTGCTGTTCAAATCGATTACACCATCCACAAAAGTGATTTGACTTTGCACAGTGACATCGTTGTTGAACCTGATTGCATTGAATGAGGTGGTGTTGTTGACCAATATCCGTCCAACAGTTTGAGGGGCAACACCTGTTACTTGCTGTTGTATTGCTGCAACGAAACGCAGCTCACCGGGGCCCCAGTTGGCAGATCCATTGTTGATGATGTTGCCATGGACAGACAAATCGCGGAGGTTTGATATGGTTACGGAAGCACCATTTTCAATAGTCAGATTGCGACAAACCGATATGCCTGTGGAATTGACGATAGGGAAGAAGTTGCCGATAGGAGCGGTCGGTATGGTCACATCGGTGGTGGCGGTGGGTACTTGTGAGCAGCCCCAGTTGAATGGGGTATCCCAATCGGATGTATAGCCCAGCCACATGCCTGGGTACTCAACGTCCACATCAACAGGTGTTCGGACCGATGAAGTACAGCCTTGTGCGCTTTGAGCAGATACGTAATATGTGGTACTGGATGTCAAGACTGGAGTCGTGAAAGTACTGCCGGTGAAAATCGATGAACCTCCTGTTGGTGTTGTGAACCAATTTACATTTGCGGTGGATGAGGCGCCTAAGTTGGCTGTTCCGGATCCGCAGATGAAACCAGGGGTAACTGATGATACCAATGGCTCGGGATTTACTGTTACACTTGCCTGTGCAGTTTGTGCCTGTAAGCAGAAAGAGGCGTTGGCATAGGTCAGGTTGTTGATGTCGTATAGGTATGTTCCAGGGTTGGAATTGGGAACAGGAATGGTTACAGACGACGAGTTGATCGGAGTTGTTGAACTGGTTGGTGTGCCGTTCAAGGTGTAATAGAATGTATACGGTGCGGTTGCTCCACTACCTGTGATGGTGATGGTTCCT
>JBEAXM010000125.1:0-5927 GCA_041159805.1 Bacteroidota bacterium | reverse complement strand
AGGTCTTTTGATTTCGGTGTTATTGCTTAGCAATTTCACCATTAAATTGGATGCCGCCAAGCCCTATCATACAGCTGAAGAGTTGGAAACCTTCAGCCAGATTGCTGGCAATCCACTCGGACCAGGGGAATACTTTTTAACTTCTCAGAGCTGTAGGGGATGTCATGGATATGACACATTGATGCAGGCCAATATTGATGAAAACGGAAATGATGTGAACCTATTCGACCGTTGGGAAGGCAGCATGATGGCATTGAGCGCTAAAGATCCTTTGTGGAGGGCGAAGGTCAGCCATGAGTCGCTTGTCAATCCCGCCCATGCCAACGCACTGGAAACCAAATGCACCTCTTGCCACGCACCCATGGGACACTACAATGCGATTTATGGTGGAGCCACCTCCTATACATTGGCGGATTTGGTCAACGATACACTGGGTCTTGACGGTGTATCATGCGCAGGCTGCCATACGATATCTCCAAGCGTTGGCAACACATTCTCGGGCAGCATTCCGTTTGATACAACCAGACAGATATACGGTCCTTTTCCCGGGCCGTTTGCTGGACCCATGCAGCTTTATGAGGGCTATACCCCTGTTTACAGTCCGCATATGGATGAGTCATCCGTTTGCTCGCCATGTCATACCCTCATCACACAAACCGTTGACTTGTCTGGCAATTACACCGGAAGCGATTTCGTTGAACAAGCCACCTACCACGAATACCTGAACTCTGTCTTTGCTGGCACCAGCACAACGTGTCAAACCTGTCATATGCCGCGGCTGTCGGACCCCATCGTGATTGCAAACGGCTATATCACCCTTCAACCCAGGTTCCCTTTCAACCAACACACATTTGCAGGAGCAAACCTCTTTATGTTGAAGCTGATGAAAAACAACAAATCATCGTTGGGGATCACAGCTTCGGACGCCAATCTTGACTCTTCAATGGCCGCAACCATGGAGATGCTGCAACAAAAATCCGTCGACTTCGAACTGATCAGCGACGGATTGACTCCCGATACGGCTTATTACCGTGTACGCATACGAAACAAAGCCGGTCACAAATTCCCATCTGGATATCCAGCGCGAAGGGCTGTGCTCCAGTTGGTGGTTACTGATGCAGCCGGCGACACGGTTTTCCAATCAGGAATATTCAACCCCGACTACCGCGTTGTTGGCGAAAATCCCCAATTCAATCCTCACTATCCAAGCATTAGCCAAAACCACACCTCCCAAATATACGAGATGGTCATGGGCGATGTGAATGGACAATTCACATCTGTATTGGAGCGTGGCGCAATGCTTCTCAAGGATAATCGTATCCCACCTGAAGGATTCACCACAAGCGCTTCGGTTTACGATACGGTTAAGATTTCAGCCGATGCGCTGGCGGATGCCGACTTCAACAAGTTGAACGGAACCGAAGGTACCGGAACCGACTTCACCCAATTCAAGATCCCGGTTTCGGGTATAACCGGAAACATCCAAGTCCATGCCCGACTGTATTATCAATCGGTTCCACCCAAATGGCTCGACGAAATGTTCGCATTCAACAGCGCCGAGATTGACACCTTCCGCAACATGTACAATGGTGCTGATAAGACACCTGTCCTTGTCGCATCCGACAGTCTGACCGACTTGCTTACTGGAATACCAAACACTTCAGCATTTCAAATCAGGGTCACTCCCACTGTTTCATCAGATGGTGAAATCATGGTGGAAATCGCAAACCAGGATCGCATTCTTTTTATTGAGGCATATGACCCATCCGGCAAAAAATACATCCTGCGTGAGTCAGGAAGGTTTGGCAACAAAGCCCGTTTCACCCTCCCACAAGCTTCCGGTATCTACATCATTCGCATTGAAACCCGATTCGGAAAGAAGTCGGTGAAAGTGATGCGTATATGAACAACGACTCGGTTCGATTAAACATACCTATTCCTCATAACTAAACTTTATTACACTCCAATCAGTAAACCCTTATAAAATGAATATGAAATCTACCCTGAATCTAATGACCTTGGCCGTGGCCATGGCTTTCGTTGCAACAGGAAACCTGTTCGCACAACAGCTATCGTTCACCAACGCCAACAACAAACTGGCAACCAACACCAGAAGCGGCTGTGCCGTTACCGTAGTGGATGTCAACTCGGATGGATTGGACGATATTGTTCGACTCGACCAAGGACACATCATCAACCTGGAGCTGCAACAGCGCGACGGAAGTTTTTACCATCAACTCATCACCGATATCGGTGGAGGCAGCGCGTGGGCCATGACCGTAGCCGATGTTGACAAAAACGGCTGGAAAGACGTAGTTGCCGATGGCAATGGCGGAATCCGGTTGGTAAAGATTTTCGAATCCAACGGGGTCATTTCATTTACCAACACCCTTTTGGCACAATCCGGTTTCTTTTTGCAAAACGCAACCTTCTGTGACATGAACAACGATGGCTGGATTGACCTGTTTTGTTGCGATGACAATGACGTCAGCAAACTATACCTCAACGATGGCGCAGGAAACCTCAATCCCTCCACCTTCGTGAACTTCGCAGTGAACCCAGGCATGTTCTATGGTGGTGATCCTTATGATTCAGGAAACTACGGAAGCTGCTGGATTGATTTCGACAACGACCAGGACCTTGACCTGTACGTTGCGCACTGCCGTCAGAGCACCTCCAGCCCGACCGATCAGCGCCGAATCAACCGACTGTTTGTAAACAACGGCAATAACACATACACCGAACGCGCTGCGGATTTCGGAATCGCCATCGGATGGCAGACATGGACATCCTCGTTCGGCGACTTGGATAACGACGGTGACCTTGACTTGCTATTGACAAACCACGACTACACCAACCAAATTTTCGAAAATGACGGCACAGGGAACTTTACCGAACTCACCTCCACCGGCATAGGAAACTTCAACATCACTCCAATCGAGTCGGTCATGCAGGACTTTGATAACGATGGTTATCTGGATATCCTGATTTCAGGAACCGAGTGGCTCTATTTCCGTAACAATGGAAACATGACATTCTCGAGAGTCACTGGTGTGTTTGCCAATAATGGAATGGTCTCATTCGCCACTGGCGACTTGAACCACGATGGATTCATTGATGTATTCGCATCCTATGGAGACATTTATCAATCGCCCTCCAACACATATGACGATGTGCTTTACCTGAACAACCGGAATCAAAACAATTTCATCGCGTTCACCTTAGAAGGAACCGTAAGCGAAAAAGGTGCCATAGGCAGTCGGGTAACCCTTTATGGTCCTTGGGGCATCCAGGTTCGTGAAGTAAGGGCTGGTGAAAGTTATGGAACCTGCAACTCCTCCCAACTTCACTTCGGACTGGGCTCCTACTCGCAGGTTGACTCCGCAGTGATATGGTTCACTTCAGGCAACACGACCACCTTGACCAACTTGGCGGCAAATCAATTCGTACATGTCAAGGAAAACAACTGCTCGGTAACAGGAAACATCATTGCAGGCAACGCAATCATCTGTACCGGTCAATCCACCACCTTGACCGCACCCGCAGGATTCGCGTCCTACCTTTGGCAGGATGGTTCCACTGGTCAATCGTTGACCGTAACACAACCCGGAGCATATAATGTAATGGTAACCGATGCATCAGGATGCTCAGTGATTTCAGCTAGTCGCATGGTGGAATTGAACCCCGATGAAACACCGATTGTTTCCGTTAATGGTGAACTGAATTTCTGTCAAGGACAATCTGTAACCCTCACCAGCTCCTCCGCATCAGGATACTCTTGGAGCAATGGTGCCAATTCCCAGGCTATCAATGTCACCCAATCCGGCTCCTACTCAGTGACCATTCAAGGTGTGTGCGGATCGTTTTCATCCACTGCAATCAATGTGGATGTCCTACCCGCTCCAACTCCTGTTGCACAAGGAGCAACCGGTCCAAACCCATCATCACTGGTACTGACCGCAACCGGAAGCAACCTCAACTGGTACGACCAGCAAACCGGAGGAACCTTGGTTGGAAGTGGCAATACTTTCACAACACCGTCATTGACGGCAAACACCACTTATTGGGTTGACCAAACCACGCTGTACCCAGGTCCAACAACCTATACAGGCATATACAGCCACTCGGGAACCAGTACCTTTAGCGGCAACACCACAAATGGTGCCCTGAACTTCACCGTCCTGAACCCTTGCACTCTGGTATCGGTAAAGGTTTACACAGACACTCCTGGAAACCGTGAAATCCAAGTAAGGGATGCGGGAAACAATGTGGTCCAGTCGCTATTGGTGAACATACCGATTGACACATCCCGAGTCACTTTGAACTTCCCACTTATTGCCGGCAGCTACTCAATCACCACCAACAGCACCATCAACAACACAAACTTCGGATTCAACGCGCCTCGCTTGCGTAGAAACAGCTCTGGTGTGAACTACCCCTATATTGTAAACAACCTGGTTAGCATCACCGGCTCAACCCTAGGTCAACAATTCTACTACTACTTTTACGATTGGGAAGTTCGTGGAGAGGATTTCGCTTGCGTAAGCGCACGAGTTCCTGCATTGGCTGAAATCCTTTCGACAGGCATTACTGAAACGGGTTCAAACGACATGTATATCTATCCAAACCCGGCATCAACCCATGTCATCGTCAATCCTGGAAAAAAAGGAGTCACTTTGGTGGAGCTTCAAGACATGTCAGGCCGCTTGGTTCGCTCCTTGCATTTACCTAAAAATCACAGTGGACTTGTACAACTGAACCTCGAGGGTGTTGCAAAAGGAAACTACCAACTTCGTATTACCGCATCAGACAAATCTGTCACCAATCAAAAAGTGATGGTCAAATAAGGGCTGAAGTCCAATTGCAAAAAAGTCCGCTCATCACAGGGCGGACTTTTTTGTTTTCTTGAAATCAGGATATCAAATGCAACTTGATCGTGTTTGCCATTCCCCTATCCTCCAAGGGTGTACTGAAAACATTGATGAGCAAATCTCCTTCACTCACCAATCCACGTTGCTTCAAAAACTTTTTGATATCGTTAATGGTCTGTTCAGAACCCTCATAACTATCATAATGGAAGGTCCTTACTCCCCAAACCAAATTGAGGGTGGTTAGCATCTCCATGTTATCGGTGAATATGAAAACATTACTTCGGGGTCTTTGACTTGAAATCCTGAATGCGGTATAGCCCGAGCTTGTCATTGCAATGATACCAGCCGCACCGGATTGCTGTGCCATGGTACAGGCATTATAGCAGACTGAATCCGAAATGAATGATTTGGAATCTTTGACCGGAGCGAATTGCTTATGGTAAATGAAATCCTCTGTTTCAGCTATGGTGATGATCTTGGCCATGGCCTCTACCACCTTCACGGGAAACGCGCCAACTGAAGTTTCCCCGGATAGCATCAAGGCATCAGCTCCATCAAATACGGCATTGGCCACGTCGCTTGCTTCAGCCCTGGTAGGCCTGTAGTTGGTAATCATACTCTCCATCATCTGCGTGGCGATGATTACCGGTTTCGAATAGGAAATGGATTTTCGTACAATCATTTTCTGAATCACGGGGACCTTCTCCATGGCTATTTCAACCCCCAGGTCACCCCGAGCCACCATGATTGCATCCGTGGCCTTGATGATATTATCGAGATCACGCAACGCCTCCGGTTTCTCAATTTTAGCCACCACACGTGTTTTCCGGCCTTTTGATTTGATGTAGTCCTTTAACTCAACGATGTCGTTAGATGACCTTACAAAAGACAATCCAATCCACTCAATCTTATGTTCAAGAGCGAAGTCCAAGTCCTTCCGGTCCTTGTCGGAAAGACATGGAAGCGAAATCTTAGTAAAAGGAAGGTTGATCCCCTTCCGGGAGGATACAATTCCACCATGAATCACTTTGGTCAACACCACACCATCCTTCTCCT
>JBEAXM010000036.1:0-4811 GCA_041159805.1 Bacteroidota bacterium | reverse complement strand
GGTCATAATGGTGCGCTACCAAAAATATCTAATATTCATTGAATTTAATCCGTGGAATCTTTCTCATCCGTGTTCCGCGAACATAGAACGCGGATTGGGCGGATTATTTGGATTAGCGCGGATTTATATGTAGACTAAAAACAAATCCGTTTTAATCGGTTAAATCCGTCTCACCCGTGTTCCCTTTATTACATCCCCCCCCCTTTTTCCCCAATGACCAATGACCAATGACTACTCTGTCTTTTAATCACCTCTCCCACTATTTTTCCGACATTTGTCCCAAACACACCGCCATGAAAAAAATCCTACTTGCCATCTGCATGCTGGCTACTGGTAACACCTTCGCACAGTGGACCACCAACACGCTGCTCAACACCGAAGTGAAAGATTCAGTAGGATTTGAGGAATCAGTGCCGCTTACGGCCACTACTGCCGATGGACGCACATGGATCAGCTACTTCTCGAGCTATGGCGGTGGCTACGAAATGCGATTGCAACTCCTCGACACACTCGGCAACCGCCTTCTCGGCAACAACGGCTTACTCGTGAGCAACCAGCCGCAATCAACTGCGCTTTTTCGCTACGACCTCAAGGCCGATGCATCAGGTAATGTCATAGTCGCTTTCCAAGACATCCGTTCAAACGGCATCATGCAAGTGGTGGCGTATAAGGTCGATCAAACCGGAAACCAGCTATGGGGCGCCAACGGTATTCAACTTATAGACCCCATCGCTACAGATGGTATCGCACCATCCATCGGGTTCACCAATGCAGGCAATGTGCTTATCGCATGGAACAGCTCGGGCAACAACCCGAAATGGGTTTCCTTAAGGAAGCTAGATCCCGCTGGGAATCTGCTTTGGCCCAATCCGCTGCGTGTCATAGATTCATTATCCAACAAGAAATACTCTCGTCCCACCATGGTTCCCAGCGACAGCGATGGTTTTATCATGCAATATGTAGAGGAAACAGGATTTGGACTTGGTGTTTCCAATATCTACGCCAAGCGTTTCGATATAAACGGTGGCACCGTGTGGCCAACGCCCGTACATGTGACTACTAAAACCACTTCGTTTTTCTTTTTCGTTAAGGCGATATCCGATGGCAATGGTGGATACTACACCGCTTTCAACACTTCCGACGCTCTCGTTCCATCACTCAACGATGTGTATGTACAACACGTGGATGCCAACGGCAACCTGTGGAATGCAATAGGCAACAGCGCTTGCAACACGCAAGGCATCAACCGGTTTTTTGCCAATGGTCGCATGGCGACAAATGGAACAGGATTTTGGGTGCTGATGAAAGCCACCGATGGCAACCAATCGCAATCCGGGGTTATCATACAAGCATTCAACGTACAAGGCAACACCCTGCTTACGCCTGCAGGAGCACCCATGGTTCCTATTTCGGCTGCATATGATGATCCGTATGATTTGTCGGTTACCAGCGATGGTGTCATCGCATTCTATTACTCAGGCACCAATCCCGGTCAAACCATCAAGGCGGTGAAGTGTGACTTTACAGGTAGTCCTCTTTGGCAAGGCATGCCTGCCAACATCTGCACACGCGTTGCGGGCAAGGATGATTTGTCGGCTGGCGAGTACCGCAACGGACAAGTAGTGGCTGTGTGGACCGACAATCGCAATGATTACGGCATCTATGCGCAACAGATCAACAATGATGGCAGCATGGGCAATCCATCGAGCGTGCCATCATACATGGATGAGATGAACATATCGGCTTATCCCAATCCCACCAACGATTTCATCACGTTGTCGCAATCAGCCACAGAAGAGTTAGCATGGCAGCTGCTCGACCTTGCAGGTAAAAGCGTTTTATCGGGCACGATGCAGCAACAACAACGCATCAGCTTGCAAGGGCTGAGTGCAGGTGCATATTTGTTGAAAATTCAACAAGGACTCAAAGTATCGCACACACGCGTGGTGAAGTATTGAGTTTTATGAGAGGATTTTTTTAGAACGCGGATCGAGCGGATTATTTGGATCCACGCGGATTTGTGTTTAGAAAACAAAATAAATCCGTTTCTTCCGTGTTCCCTTTATCACATCCTCCCTTTTTCCCCAATGACCAATGACCAATTAACCAATAACCATAACAACTGCAACTGCAACTAATTCGTTCGCCTCCCGCCACTGCTTACCGCCTTTGTCCTCCCCAATGACCAATTCACCAAAAACTACTCCGCCATCTCTTTCATCGTAGCGGTGATGGCTTCGCCATAAGTGGTACCGAAGGTTTCGGCGCACCATTTCAAAAGCAGGCTGCGCTGTTCGCCCTTGAGCCACATCATCGACTTTTGGAGCTCTTTCTTGAACAGCACCGGGTCGAAGCTCACTTTGGTCAATATTTCTTTGGAATACTCCAGCATGGGGGCCACATTTACGATACAAATGTACCCGCGTTCTTAGTGGGCAATGAGTCAAAATCCCGCCCGAACTTACATTCAACTTACATTTTTCAGATACCCCAGCGGTAGGAGTCTTGGCGCAAACCGGCCAAATCAATCACCCGGTCGATGACCGTAGCTGCCACCTGCTCAAGGGTTTGTGGACGGCTGTAAAACGAGGGGGAGGCCGGACAAACAATGCCGCCGGCTTCGGTCACGGCTTTCATATTGTTGATGTGGATGAGATTCAACGGGTTGTCGCGGGTAACGAGTATTAGCTTGCGACGCTCTTTCAAAACCACATCTGCAGCACGCGTCATGAGGTCGTTGGAGATGCCGGTCGCTATCCGCGCAAGCGTGCCCATGGAGCACGGACAAACAATCATGGTGCCGTAACGGGCGCTGCCGCTGGCAAAGGGCGCCATGAAGTCGGATTTGTCGTAAAAACGAAAAGGGTAGTTGGCAAAATCCTCGTTGCCGAGCTCGTATTTCCACACGTCTTTGGCGTTATCAGACATCACTACACCAACCGCTTCAATTTGATCCGACAACGCATGTAGCTTGTCGAAAAGCACCTTGGCATAAATGGCACCACTGGCACCACCCACTCCTACAACTATCTTATGCTTTTCCATTACGAGGCGTTTGGTTTATTGAATCGGTATTGCAGCATGAACAGCAGCACGGTGTTGTATTGACCGCGGTTCCATTGGTAGGTTTGTCCGGATTGATGCGGGCGGATGGGCAGTATTGACGTTTCAAAACGGCTTACCACCGCCCAGTTTTTGGCAAAGTTGTAAACGATGCCTCCACCGGCACCGATTTCGGTTTTGTCGAACGGACGGGGCTCGTTCCAATTGAAAGGACCCAATTCATCCTCTTCCTTGGAGGAAACCAACACGCCTAAAATGGGTCCGGCCTCCAGTGCAATACGATCCGAATGTTTGTATTGAAGTAAAAGTGGAAACTCGAAGTAATTCAAACGAAGAAGGTATTCCTTGTAATCTTCATTGTCGGGGTCGGCCACTTTGCGACTCCCTTTTTGTACGAACAGGATTTCCAGGTTCAAATCCAATTTTTCGGAGAGCGGAATCCCTACAACTCCTCCAATGGTTCCACCGAATTGATCGAACCCGCCCAGATTATCACCGGAAACCTGCGTGGCTGCGATTCCTCCTTTGATGGCTGCGTGAAACGATTGTGCACCTGCACCGAAAGGCAGAAGGCAAATCAAATAGGCAATGCAGAAACGTTTCATGTTAAAGACTACAACACGCGGACTACTCCAGATGTTTTTGCTCCACCTGAATGATTTCCTTGGTGGCGTCGTTGTAGAGGAACACCACCAGAGACATGTGTTTGGCATCCCACGTATTGTTGAGCGTAGTGCTATAATTGCGAACCACGGTTTCGCCAGCAGTGGTGTTGGATATCACATCACCATAGGTGCCGTTCATGGAGCCGCGCAGCACTTCACGATGCACATAGTTGGGGTTATCGTTGGGCGTGGCATCATAATCCTTCTGCCACTTCACGATGCTGTCTTCCACCAGATATACGCTGAGCTTGTGGGTGCCCAACAAATCGCTGGCAAAGTCGAGTTGCACTTCGGTGTCCAGCTGACGGCTGGTGGTGTCGTATTCGGCATTGATGCCGATGCGAACAGGCAGTGGAGCCGTTGAGTTCAACACGTTGGCCACTTCGGCACCCCAGGAGGTGTAAGGGATGATGAAGCTGCCGTTGATCTTTTTACGATTCACCATACCATTGGGATTTCCAGCCAACGAAATGCCAAAGTCGGTATCGAGTGCAATGCTCTCGGCGCACTTGAAATCATAAGTAAATGGTGGAATATTGGTGCTGGCAAAAAAGCCGGCATGTATTGACAGCACAATCATGCGGTCGCCGTACGTTTGCTTCAAGTCGTAAGCGGCGCGTGTGGCTCTGGGGCAGAAGCCGCATTTGTGTCCGGTGAAATCCTCCACCAACACATTGCGTTCTCCGGCAGGAACCACAATCGGGTTCTTATAGGGTGGCGAAACCTTGTCACACGAGTTGAACAAGGCGACAATCAACAGGGCGGCTGATAGGGTCAGTAGCTTTTTCATGTGCTTTAGAATGAGCTGGTGATGGATATGGAGAGTCCGTTGGAGGCGGGAACATTTCTGCAAACACCGCCTACGCACAATAATCCTTGGCGTTGTTTGCCATATGCCAATGATATGCGGTTTGCGCCCTTGGTGTAGCCCATGGAGCCGTTCCAATAGTGAATGCGTTTGTTGGGATCATCGTTACCGTAATTGTATTCATCAAAAAACGCAAAAAACCAGTTGGGTGAAATGGTCAGCTCCGCCAACCCAAGCACCCAGTTGCCTCGGTCGGATTGGGTGTAGAGGTGTTG
>JBEAXM010000318.1:0-5633 GCA_041159805.1 Bacteroidota bacterium | reverse complement strand
AAAATAATGTGGGTGAAGTAGTGAAGGGTGTCAATCATTTGACAATCTTCATCTCATCGATCAGTCTTTTGCAACCCGCAAATTTGTCAATGACAAACAACGTGAAGCGAATATCCAGGGAGATGTTGCGACACTTATCGGGATCGAAGTCGATATCACTCATCGTTCCTTCCCAAACCCGATCAAAGTTGGTTCCAATGAGTTCGCCGTTTGCATTTAACACCGGACTTCCCGAGTTACCTCCTGTAGTGTGGTTGGATGCCACGAATGCCACGGGCAATGTGCCATTGACGGCATAGTCGCCAAAATCCCTGCTATTGTAAAGATCCTTGAGTTTTTTAGGAACCTCGAATTCCTCCACCTTTGGATTTTCCTTTTGCATGATCCCTTCGATGCTTGTGGCATGTTGGTAAACCATGGCGTCTGCCGCCTCGTATCCTTCCACCTGACCGTATGTCACACGTAAAGTGGAGTTGGCATCAGGGTAGAACCGTTTGCCAGGTTCCATCTCCATTTGTGCAGCCATGTATTTCCTGTTCAGGATTGTCAATTCCGCATTGATCTTGGCCGATGGGCTTTCCAACTTGTTTTTGAATATCTCACGGAACGACATGGCCAGTTTATAGCTGGGATCGGCAAGCAGCTTTTTCAATCCTTTGACACTGTAGTTTTTCAAAAATGCTTGAAGTTTCAATGAATCCGAGAACATACTGTTCTGGTAAACGAAATTGGCATAGCTCAAATAATCGTTTTTGAATTTCGCTTGCATGTTTATCAGCTCTGTTGGATGGTACTCGGGATCCACGTCGTTGAAATACATTGGCATCATTGCAACAAAGAGTCTTTGATCGGTTTGGGCATCAAAGTCCTTGTAGAAGCCACTTAATCCGGACAACAACCGTTCAACTTCCGTTTTTATGGCCGCCTGGTCAACAGGGTTTGCAGAAGAAAGCACTTCAAGTTTGTTGAAAGATATGGCATAGCGCAGCATTTCAACCCCTAGCGCCGCCTCATTGATGTAGTCAATCGCCTTGGAGAAGGGCGCCAACTCCTCGTAATTCTTTTTCATGTCTTTCAGCACGGACTTGTATTCCGTCTTGTTATTGGCCACCACCCAGTCCGTAAATGTTTTCTCGTATTTCTGTTTGACCGTAATGGTGTTCAGTCGCCTTAACCCTTTCTGTTCACCTTGCCATTTTTTCCATGCATTGGCGATGCTGGCTTGTTTGGCCGCATATTGTATACGAAGCTTGTCGCTGGAGCGCATTGCTTCGTCAATGACGTTCAAACGCGCAGTGCGGATGGCGATACGTGCAGGGTTGTTCACCTCCATGATGTTTTTTACGGCAAATGAGGGGATGTACTGGGTAGTCCTTCCGGGGAAGCCGTATACCATGGTGAAGTCTCCTGGTTGCACCCCTTTCAATGATATGGGAAAGAAATGCCTTGGCTTGAAGGGAACGTTGTTTTTCGAGTATTCGGCTGGCTTGTTATCAACGCCTGCATAAACACGGAACAATGCGAAATCACCAGTGTGCCTGGGCCACATCCAATTGTCGGTGTCGCCCCCGAATTTTCCGATGGAGGAGGGTGGAGCCCCTACCATACGGACATCCTTGAACGTTTCGGTGATGAACAAGTAGTATTGGTTTCCATTGAAAAATGGACGGACAGATGCACCATAGTGTGTGCCCTCAATTGATTTTTTCTCAAGCGCAGCAATGGCTTCTTTGATGGTTTTCTCCCGCTCAGCTTCAGGTGTTGCTGAGGTGATCCCATTCAGTACCACCGAAGTCACATCCTCGATTCTGACAATGAAGGTTGCAGTAAGACCTGGGCAGGCAAGCTCCTCCTCGGATTTCATCGCCCAAAACCCATATTTTAGATAATCGTTCTCGAGAGAGCTGTGTGATTGTATCTGTGAAAATCCACAGTGATGGTTGGTGAGTAACAGCCCTTGATCTGAAATGATTTCTCCGGTGCAGCCACCGCCAAACAAAACCACCGCGTCCTTCATGCTGGATTTATTTACGCTGTAGATGTCATCCGCTGAAATGCGCATGCCTTTCGCCTTCATATCGGATTCATTCAGCTGTTTGAGGAATATTGGCAGCCACATGCCTTCGTCGGAAAAAGCAAATGATCTGACGGTTAGCAGTGCTGCTAGGAGGATGGTTTTTTTCATGGTTATTGGTTCTAGTAATTAAAAAGGGACGGTTTTGGCCGTCCCTTTCAAAATTAAATAAAGCTGATTAATTCCGCTTAAAATGGCAGATCGTTTTCGGTTCCAGTGTCAGCTGGCTGAAAAGAACCAGTGCTCTCTGCAGCGGCCATCGGAGCTGCAGCCGCAGACGAATTGCCAAGCGACTCAACCCTCCATGCCTTGATATCGGTATACCAACGTCCGTTGTATTCACGGGACTCCACGTTGAATGAAACCTTGACATCCGATCCGATTTGAATCGATTTCAAGGCATCGGTCTTGTCGCCCCACAACATGATGGATACCTTTTTCGGGTAGTTACCATCCATGTACTCAATGACAAAATACTGCTTTTTCCATTGCTGACCGGTCCTTCCCTCACCGGATTCCATTGGAAGGATCTGGATTACTTTTCCAGAGAGCTCTAAAGATTTGTTTTCCAAAGACATGATTTTTAATTATTTAAGGAATTTGATAAATTTTTATAAAGATACAAAAAAGCAAATCCTTTTGCTAATCGAAATCAAGTTAAACGTTTCAATTCAGAATCAGTACCCCGGAGGGCTTTCAGGTTGGCTATGGAGCTATGAGTATGACAAGTGGTTTTCAGGGGAGATAGGTAGGCGCGTATTCACTATTTTAGTACGATGATAAGCGGTACACACATAGCCGAGGAAGATGCTCGTAACAGTGAAATTTTCATTTATATCAATGGCGTCTGCGTTCCAAGGGATGAAGCCAAAATTTCTGTCTTCGATAGCGGCTACCTTATAGGCGATGGCATATGGGAGGCGGTGCGATTGAAAAACGGAGTCTTGGTTTTTCTTTCTGACCATTTCGATCGACTATGGAATGCGGCCGCTGCCGTAGGCATTTCGTTGGGCATGGACCGCGAAGGACTCTACAACCGGATACGCGAAATATTGGATGCAAATCAAATGCATGACGGAGTGCATGTCCGTTTCATGGTAACGCGTGGAATCAAGAAGACACCTTCGCAGGATCCAAGACTCCTTGCAAGCGGTCCCAACCTCGTCATCATACCCGAGTATAAAAAGGCTTCATCCGATGTTAAACATAAAGGCATCAAACTATTCACATCAACAGTAAGGAGAGGTTCTCCTGATTACCTGGACCCACGACTCAATTGTCATAGCAAATTACATGAAGTGCAAGCACTCATTCAAGCCATTGAAGCGGGCGCAGATGAGGCACTCATGCTCGATGTACATGGCTTTGTAGCCACATGCAATTCAACGAATTTTTTCATCTGTAAGGATGGCCAGCTTTGGACCTCCACCGGCCAATATTGCATGAATGGCATCACTAGATCCAAGATCATTGAATGTGCTCTCAAAAACAAAATATATTGTTTCCAAAGAAATTTTTCACTTTTCGATGTATATGGGGCCGAGGAGGCATTTGTTACCGGCACGTTTGGCGGTGTCACACCCGTAGTTAACATCGATGGACGTATCATTGGCGATGGGCGTCCTGGAGAAATGACCCAATTGCTGAGCCGTTTGTATGATGAAATGGTGGAGGATGAGATTAAAAACATTTCGAATGGTGCCAAGAAGCCGTTTTAATCATGAATGATTTCAATTGCAAGCGAATTTGTTTGTGGTCTGGACCCCGAAATATTTCCACGGCGTTGATGTATGCTTTTGCACAGCGGCCCGATACGAAAGTTTACGATGAACCCCTTTACGGATATTATCTGAATACCACGCGTGCAAAGGAATATCATCCAGGTGCCGAAGAAGTGATTGATTCAATGGAGTGCGATTCCCAAAAAGTAGTGGACATGATGATGGGGCCGCATGAAAAACCTGTGGTTTTTTTCAAGAACATGGGCCATCACCTAGGCGATATTGATAGAAGTTTCATGACCTCCGCTTATAACGTGATTCTTACGCGTCATCCCGCACAGGTCATTGAATCTTTCGCAAAGGAAATCCCTAACCCCTCATTATTGGATGTTGGGTTTCGAGCACAAGTCGAATTGTTGGAAGATTTGATTCGGATGGGTGCTCAGACAAGTGTTGTCGATTCGAATCAAATCCTGAAAGACCCAATGGGTTCCCTATCTCAGCTCTGCGTTCAAATGGAGATTCCATTTTACAAGGAGATGCTGCATTGGGAGGCAGGCCCTCGGCCCGAGGATGGTGTTTGGGCTCGCCACTGGTATGGTAATGTACATGCCTCTACGGGCTTCGGGACTTATGTAGAAAAGCCACTTACTGTTTCAGCACATCTGGAGCCGCTTCTTCAGGAATGCATGCCGTACTATAACAGGTTGATTGAGGCAATCACAAAATGAAATCACATCACATGACATTGTTATTTTTAAAATCACCCATGAACCGTTGGTACATCAAGTCCATTATTTTCTTGCTGATGTTGGCCACATCTACGCTAGTCTTAGCACAAGCCCCCAAGGTATCGAGCAAGGGTTCGATGAAAAGACCATTTGTACTAAGGCAACAGCTCAAGCATGCCTTAGGTGCTTCATCTGCCTTTTACGAATACAATAAAGGTCAAGAGCCCGTTTTTGGAATCTGTTACAATCCTTCCATCAGCTTGACGAAGTCATTCTCTGATTTTTCATTTTCATTGGGATCCCAATTGGTTGGTGGTTATCATGCGGCCACTTCCGTGGATGACAGTGCGTTCATTTACGCAGATCTCCCATTGCTGGCAGAAGTGAATTTCGGAAATAATGCCTCCAAGGATTTTTACAGTGACTTTGGATGGTTCCTTGGTGGTGGCTATTCCTACAGGTTGTTCAAGGACAAGTGGGATGCGGGTCCTGTTGCCACCATTGGTGTACGAGGTTTTGTGTTTGGGCCTTCATTCACCATTCGGTATAGCCGTTTTTTTGCTGGAGCAGATGCCAGGCCCTCCACCCAAACAATAAGTCTGCTGGTGAACCTGGGTAGGTACTTCAAGCAGGTAAAGCTGAACAACAAGGTGAGTCGTTTCTCAAATGGTTTTAGGAAGTAGATTTTTTATGGTGACCAGTTACCAGCCACTGGGCCTTATACACTGTTCACTGGTCACCGGTCACCCGCCTGCGGCGAGGCAAGCTGGTCACTGATTACTGGTCACTGATTACTGGTCACCGGTCACCGGTCACTGGTAACCATTATTACAGCATCTCCACGGACTTCCGAATAAATTTCGAAAGCTCTTCACCTTTTAAAAGTCCTTGAGACAACAAGGCAAGATCCACGGCCTGTTTCATCTTGGTGGCTTGATGGCTTTCATTGGCTTCAGACAGTATGCGCGACATCAAAGGGTGGTTGGTGTTTACGATCACATTGAAGTTTTCCTTCATGCCTCCCATGAAATCGTAGCCGCCACCAACAGCCGCCATCTCTTTCATACGGCGCATGAATTCGGGTCGTGTGATGGTAACAGGTGCGTC
>JBEAXM010000317.1:0-4026 GCA_041159805.1 Bacteroidota bacterium | reverse complement strand
GTGTAGATGGCATGGATGTTCCATTGGAGAATATGCCTCCCGAATGTCCATATGTACGCCACTTCCTTCCGCTGAAGCCAAGGAGGAGTTTTGCATTGGTGCCATATCCAAGATTTTGGATGGCGTTGGTCTTCCAAGATGGGAGGTTCAGACCCGACAAATTCACTTGTCGAAGCAGGGTGAAGGGAATCGTAATCACGCAGATGTCGGTGGTGACTGACGGGCCGCCCTGGAATTGCAAAACATATTGGCCGTTTGCATTTAAGGATATCCTGGTCAGTTTACGGTTCAGTTGGATTTGCCCTTGCAGCCTGCTCGTCAATGCATCGGGTATTTGCTGATTGCCACCAAGAACCTTGAATCGTTCATCACTCAATCCGAAAATATCATAGTTTGCATTTCCTGGATTGATGGTGAAGAGAAACAGGAAGTTGATTGCTGATTGGTCGTTCACTTCCCTTCCATATTCTGTATTGTACGCCTCTTCCAACCCTTTTCTTAAGAACAATGATTGAGGCATACCTATGCTGTCGAAGTATTGGCTGATACTGATCGAGTCGAATTGCTGAACCGCTGCCGTGTAGTTGTTGTAGCTGAAGTTTGTTGGGAGTGACTGTATATCGCCGGCTATGATAGCTGCGTAAGGACTGAATGCCTGTATGATTTGCGCTTCAGTATAATGCTGACCATCGATGAAGAAGGTGTCATTTAAGAAACCTGCTTCCGCAGAATCGTTGGTGTCAAGCAAGGTGAGACCGAACTCAGAAGCCAGGTCACGCATGTGCTTGTGGCCGGTGTCGATGAACTCGCCACCGCATTCGGTGTACGTTCCTGAAGCAATGAAATTTTGTCGGGTCAATACGCGACCACCGGTCCGGTTTGATCCTTCGTAAATAGTAGAGGTTATTCCTCTTTTTTTCAGCTGATAGGCACAATTCATTCCGGCAAGTCCTGCGCCGATGATTGCAATGCTGGGCTGCGGTCCATTTCGCAAGGGCGAATCCTCTTGGCTCGACAAGAGGTCGTCCTTGGTGCATCCGGGCAACATGGCGGCAAGGCCAGCGAACATGGTGGCTTTGGATATATCACCTATAAAACGGCGTCGGTTGTATTCAGTGCGCGCTTGATCCACCTGACGGATGAGCTCGTCCATTTCAGGTGCATTGGGTTGTCGACTGATTTCGGAGAGCGCAAATGCCTTGCGCATCAGACGCAACAGGTTTGATTTGGAGTTTGCCATTTTTTATTCTTAAGGATATTGATATCAATAAAAAGCAGAACTCGAAATTTATTAAAAATCTGCTATCCGTGCAAATTTTATTGCCGACGCACACTGTGATGATGGAAATCTAGGATTATCCTATGTTGGCAAGTATTGATCTCAAAATCGGAGTTTTTTAGAGCCATAAGCTTTAAATTAGTTATTACACTAGCAAGATACGGCTGAGATTAGGCCTTGGATTTTCCTGAACTTTATATTTTTACCTAAAACAAATCGCCATGAAATATTGGATTGATCATCAACAGGAGTTCAATGAGGCCTACACAAGGGACCAGGTTCAATATCTGATAGATACCCAACAGATAGATATTCAAACCCGTATCTCAGCTGAGGAGTGGAATGATTGGAGACGAGTCAAGGACACGGATTTTGATTTATCGAAGGCAAAATACCGTCCCGATTCCGATTTACCAGAGGACTGGGTTTTTTCATTACGTACTTTTTTAGAATACATCGACAGCGGATGGTTCTTCAGACAGCCATTCTCGTGGATGTATGCCTTGATTGCTGTGGTGAACCTGTTGTTTCCATTGTTCGTATTGTACAAGGCCTTTGATGCAGGCATGTTTGACAATCCCAACAAAGTGCTTGGTGCGTTCATTTTCTTATGGATCATAATGGCTTTTGCGGCATGGTTCAGTTTTCAGCTTTGGTGGGATAGGAAGTTCAAAGTGGTAAAAGCCGCCACCGGTGGTGATCGTTTCATCGCCATCCCTGTTATCTCGCATTTTATACAAACAACAGGGGAATGGATGGGTTGTTACATTGGATTTGTAGGGTTCCTAACTGCCCTTACAGCTTATTTATTTGTTGGAGAAGACGCAACGTACATCATGTATCAGATGGGTGTCGAGTATTTGGCACTTGGTTTTTTATCTATCATGCTGATTCCCTTTTACGGGTTCATGACAGTTGTATTTGCCAGAGCCATAGCAGAGTTGCTGGGTGCTTTATCGGCTGTTGCCAATTACACACGTAAAAGATAGTCGCCACTTAATGAGTTACATGAATTGATTGGAACATACCTGTTTTGAAAAAAGCGACTTGATCGAAATGTGTCCCTACAATCAGGATGTCATGATGATTGAAAGCAGCTTTAGTTCTCCGACAAAATTTGATTCATGATTTTTCTGAATTCATTCAGTGAATGTTCCTCGGTTGAACCACTCACGGCATTTTTTAGACTTTTGCTGAATTCATTCCTTTCGTCATCGGACAATTGTAATGCATAGTCGATGGATTTGATAAGTGAATCAGTGTATGGCTCACAAATCAATTGTTCGCATATGTTACTCAAAAAACTCTTGGTTCCAGTAACATTGGAAACAATCGTAGGTATACCTGCCGCAAAACACTCGAGAGTTGAGGTCGGGTAGGCGTCTCCTCTTGATGGATGCAGACAAAGGTCATATTCGGGTAGGATGCTCGCGATATCGGAGACCATGCCTTTGAATGAGATCCTGGATTTGTTTTCTTCACTGATGCCTTTCAGTAGGTCGTTGGCAACGCCCTCGTTCACTTCTCCGATCACATCCAATGTCAAGTTCAGGTTACTACTAATACATTGATGGTCGAATGCCTTGAATGCAAGGTCAACACCCTTGTACCAGGCTCTCCACGATGCGGAGAGGTTGGCGATAATCACCAATTTCCTCATAGGTCTTTTGGGCGTATGGATCTTCAAAAGTCGCTCCAACAATTGTGCGTCAATCCCGTTTTCGATTTGATGGATTTTTTTTTCAGAACCCTTCGGAGCATGGCGTAACGCCAATTCATACTGAAGCGCACCGATACAGATCAAATGATCACATTTCTTTAGAAACAAACGCATTAGCCAGCGAGTGACCAACGGATATTTTTTTTGATCTAGGAAATACAAGGATTCATCGGCCATTAGAGCTACCAGCTTTTGATTTCGGGTGAGCAATCCACAGCATTTCATCAATAGTGGAGGAACACGCAAGCATTCGCAAAGGAATAAGTCGTATCGTTTTCTGTTTGGAAAAAAAATCGCATTAAGAATCCAACTTAGATACCTTCTGGCTTTACTGGCCCCCTCAACATCTTGCCACCTTAGTATCCTGTCTTCATGATAGACATCCGAATCAACCGATTCGCCATATGCCATATGCAAAGGGTGCCCCGAGGGTCTCCCGACAATAAATGCTATACGCCCCTTTATTTTATTTCCTTCCATTAACTTGGAAAGTCAGGGATTAAATAGGACTTCCAAAACGGTGTGCCCGACTATTTTCAAGATCTTCGGGTCAATCTGCTCCATGTTGTCGCTCACCTTGTGATGGTGCGAGAAAAAGTCGCTGTTATTTGTATCGTAATGGATGATGTTGATACATGGAATATTGGCGATCTGGTTAACGTAAATGTGGTCGTCAGTAATCGGATTGGATTGCAGATTTATGAAATACGCTCCATAACCAAGGCGTTCGGCTGTTTTCCAAACCTTGTCAACAACAGCTGGGGCATAATTCATGGAAGCGCCTTCGCGAGGGAATACCGCTCCTTTGGCACCAACCATATCCAATAGGATTCCGTATTGGGCGAAATATCCGGGCTTGTGCGGATTTCGTGCCCAATATTGTGATCCCAAGCACCATGAGTCACGCATCTCTGGAAAGGTGCTCTCATCGGGCCTGCCATAATCCTCCAGATCGAAAAAGACGATGTCGACTCCGATATCCGGCTTGGCAATGCTCAGCTGGCGGGCAATCTCCAACAAAACACCA
>JBEAXM010000316.1:0-10050 GCA_041159805.1 Bacteroidota bacterium | reverse complement strand
AAGCAAAACCGTATGTTTTGCACTGGTGAAATCATTTCAGGCCAAGGTCTGTTTTTAACCAATCACCATTGTGGTTATGGAGCCATCCAGGAGTTGAGCACGCCAGAAGACAACATCCTTGTAAACGGCTTTTGGGCCAAAGACCAGAAGTCAGAGCGCAAAGCGAATTTCAATATAGGTCTACTCCACAAAGTGGAGGAGGTTACTTCCATGATTATCGACAGCATACCTGCAGGCGACGACGAAGCCGCTCGGTCCAAAGCGGTTCAAGGAATCATCAAGAATGCATCCGAACGTCTGAAAGCTGCCTTGGGCGATGATAAGTCGCAATATCTTGTTGAAATCATTCCGTTCTGGGCTGGCAACAAGTATCTCGCGATGTACTACAAGGTCTTCACCGACATACGTCTCGTAGGAACGCCTCCTGAGAATATTGGTAAGTTCGGTGGTGACACCGACAACTGGATGTGGCCTCGTCACACTTGTGATGTAGCCCTATTCAGGATCTACGCAGGAGCCAATAACAAACCTGCTGATTACAGTGCAGACAATAAGCCATATTCCCCCGATTTCTTTTTCCCCATCAACACACAGGGAGCTGAGGAAAACAGTTTTGCCATGATTTTAGGATATCCAGGCAGAACGCAGCGTTACACCTACAGTGAAGGAATCCGTTTCTTTTCAGAGACCGAGCGTCCGATGCGTGTCCGTGTTCGCAGAGAAGTGTTGGATGTGTATGAACAGCACATGAAGGCAGATGCCAAGGTCAAGTTGCAATATGCCGATAAGCACGCTGGACTTAGTAACTACTGGAAGAAATTCATGGGTGAGGCGCACTCATTGAAAAGTCTTAACATTTATGAGCGCCGCAAGGCCGATGAAAACGCCTTTACCAGCTGGGTGAAGTCAGGCAACCGCACCGCATATGCCAATGTAATGGGCATGTATGAACAAGCATATTCCCAGGTTCGAAAATACAGTCTGTTTGGAGTGTATTTGCAAGATGGCATATCTAACTCGCAATCCATGATGATGTCGCTAGGCATGGGTAAGTTGGTGGAGGCGATGAAGGATAAGAACAAGAAGGAGGAGGTAAAGAAAATCGCATCTGAAATGGCTGCCGACCTCGATGGTGATTTCAAGGAATTTTATGAGCCGATAGAAAGCAAAGTACTTGAAGTGGTGATCCGCAGGATCATGGAGGATTTGGATAATAGCATGTTGCCAAAAGATATCGTGGCAATGGCCGACAAATACAAGCGTGATTATAAGCTTATGGCTGAAGACATGTGGAAGAAATCCGTTTTTTCATCTCGTGCCAAGCTCGAGGCGTTTTTAAAAGCACCTTCCATGAAAACACTCGACAAGGATCCCATTTACAAGTTCACCAACGCTTATTCCGACATGTTAAACAAAACCATGATGCCCGAAATTTCCAAGGTTAATTCCACTCTGGGTAAGGCCAATCGGTTGTTCCAGGCCGCAATGTTGGAGATGAATTCAGGTAAATTGATGGCTCCCGATGCAAATGCCACTATGCGTCTCACTTATGGACAGGTTTTGCCTTACAATGGCAAGGATGCTGTATCCTTTAAGGCACACACCACTTCCAAAGGTGTAATTGAAAAGTATATTCCCGGTGATTATGAGTTCGATGCCCCCAAGCGTCTTATCGAAATGATGAAAAACAAGGACTTTGGACCATATGCAGACAAGGACGGTGAGCTTCGGATTTGTTTCATCACCAATAATGATATCACCGGTGGAAACAGCGGCAGTCCTATCATTAACGGAAATGGTGAGTTGATTGGAACCGCCTTTGATGGCAATTGGGAAGCCATTTCAAGCGATTTCGCATTTGAGCCGAATTTCCAACGTACCATCGGAGTGGATATCCGATACACCTTGTTCATCATTGATAAATTCGGCGGTGCTGGACATTTGTTGAAGGAAATGAAATTGGTGAATACACCTTCACCAAAACCAGCCTCCTTGGAAGCACCTCCAGAGGCTGCTCCAGCAGTGGCCGCCCCTGTGCAGGTGGAACCAGTTAAAGGTGGTGTCAAGCCCCCCAACAAAAAGACCAAATAATCACTTTTTGCATTTCAGTCGAAAAAGGCCGCCAAAATCTTGGCGGCCTTTTTCATGTTTACTGCCTGGTTTTTGAAATGTTTTAATTTGTTTTAATATGTTTGTTCACCCATTTTTGATAAAATCAAATGCAAAAGAAAAGCGAAAGGCTTTTCAGGATTTTTAATCGGCTAAAGTCCAAGCCCCAATCGGTTGATCAGCTGCGCCGTTGGTGCTCAGCCAATAACATTCCTGCTGGCCAAAGAACATTGTACCGCTATTTGGAGGAGCTACGAACCACCACCATTGAAAGCGGGTTCAGACTTGTAACCATTGGAGAAGGCACTGGTGAGAAGCAGTGGCAGGTGGTTCCCGAAAACTCCACGGATGTGACGAGCCTAGGCGACGCAATCAATGGTTTTCACCTTTTGAGCCGATTGTCTGGTGTACATGTTCAAACCATCGGTTTGGATTATATATCCAGGTTTACCGAGGAGATGCTTCGGACATTGGACAAGGATGATATGAGTAGCTCCGTGTTCAATCATCTTATTGTGACGGGATGGGGCGAAGTGTCGTACAGTAAGCAGGATAGAATAAAGCTTAAGGCGATACTCAATGCAATTGAAGGAAGAGTTGTGGTTCGTGTTGAAACCATAAAACAATTGCAAGTGGAGAATTCAATAAATGCGCGAAATTGGCGACTGCACCAGCTGGTGTCTCACCGAGGATCCATTTTTGTAGCTGCCACTCCCAATCAATCTGATATGATTCATTTCCTGGATGTGGAAAGTATTTTGGAGGTCACTTTTCAGCAAAAGCGCTATCGTAAGCAGTTGACTAAACAGCAGGTTGAGCAAGAACTTGTGTCGCGGTTCGGCATCACCGCCTCCAATGGTCCATCATATGTAGTCAAGCTCGGGTTTTTGCCATCCGATAATGACAAACAGAGTGGATATCTGAATCCGTTTTTGGAGAAAAGGTTATGGCATTCCAATCAGCGTTTTTATAAGGATATGGATGGCCTGCTTGTTCTTGAATTTACCGCCCCCTTGAGCAGAGAGCTTGTGGGTTGGATCATGATGTGGCTGGACCACGTCAAGGTGATTGAGCCGCCTGAATTGATTCATTTAATTGGTAACAAACTGGACGATATGAAGAAGGTTGTCAATGGGGGGCGGCCTTTCTTTAGTTCTCCGGATATTTTTTAGATAATTTTACATGTACTCACATCAGGACGAAACAGAGCTTGATAACGCTGTTCCTACTCTTTCTCGCTCAATCCTCTTACGGTCTTTCCAATTGTTTGTGGAGGGTTAGGGGAAGGACTTTTTCCTCATGGTGGTTGTTGTCGGTTCGCTCTCTGGTAACCTTTCCACTTTTTTTGCTGATTCTTTATTTGTTGGACTACTATGTTACCGATACATTCCGTCCGTGGTCTGACACTCAATGGTTAAACGCCCTTTGGGCATTACCCCTCAGTCTGGTCGGACTTGTGATGTTCATCCGAAGTGTTCGCTCAGGTTTTGTAATAAAATCAGTGCCATTGCTGGGATTCATTTCCTTTTGGGGTGTTATGTCTTCTGTGCTGCTGTTTAACCATTCCTTTCAATTTGCCATGATGGCACCCTCCATTGCCATGTTTGTCGGGTTTTTGATGCTCTCAACGAGCGATTTCAAGAATTTCAACTTTGATAAAAGTCTGTTGCTTGCCATGGGTGCCGCCTTTTGTTGGGGAATCACCATTCCTGCTTTCGCAGACCTCTCTAGGGATGGAGCATCCTGGAAACTATCGGCCATACAAGAAGGAATGGTATTGATAGTAGCTACGGTTGCCTATTGGTTTAAACCGGTCACCGATTTACGAATCAATAAAGGTTTAGGGTTGCCTGTTTTAATTGGGCTGTTGACAGTGGTAGGTGTGGGAGGTACCAATTATGTATTGGGAAAAATTTCACCATTGGTCTTTTCCTTGCTCTCTTTGGCTCAACCTGCCGTATCACTTTTGGTGGCTTACGCTGTCATGGGTGAACGAATGAGTTGGATCCAATGGCTTGGAGTCTTAATGCTTATCTCAGGAAGCTTTTGGTTAGTGGTGGGTTTTCAGTAAGGGGCAAAAGCAAAAGCGCCATTGGATATCCGTACTGAATCGCCGTTGTTTCCATAGGCGGTAAATGAAAAGAAACCTTGGACATAGCGTTCGGTGGTATCCCATACCGAAATAGTTAAGCTTCCAGTGGAGGTGGTGAAGCTGCTGTTTGGAGTGGTGTAAAGCCCACCGTTGAGATTGTAGGTGCCAGGTGAAAAGCTTCCAGAATGAATCAGGGAGATGGTGCGAAAAAGACTATCAGAACCTGAAATAAATATACTATTGCTAGCCGTGTTCAATTGGCTCGTAATGGTCGTTCCAAACAGGCCCCATGGAGCCCCATCCACCAAAGCATCCATTTTTGCAGAACATGGTTGGCAGCTTTTGCCACCACAATCAATTTCACGCTCCCCGTTGTTCAGTATACCATCCTCACAATTAGGAAGGGTGGATATGGCGGTATCCGTACCATTACATGAGCATATCATGATTGGAAGTGATATGCTCATCCAAATGAATGATCTAAGCTTTTTAATCAGCATTTCCTAGCTTTGTTCCTGATTGCTAATTTAAAAAATCAAAAGACAACTCAGATTCGATTTATGGATAAAATAGATTCAATCGCAGATTATCAACACCAATATCAGAAGAGTCTGTCGGACCCAGAAGGATTTTGGGCTGAGGTGGCATCCTCATTCGATTGGATGCGTAAATGGGATTCTGTGTTGAGCTGGGATTTCGACCGTTTTGATGTAAAGTGGTTTTTAGGCGGAAAGCTGAATATTACTGTAAATTGTTTGGATCGACACGCGGCCGTTAATCCTGACCGTGTTGCGGTCATTTGGGAGGGCAACGAGCCTGCCGAACCCAACCGGGTTTTCACATATCAGGAATTATTGGATGAGGTTTGCCGTTGTGCAAACGGACTCAAATCATTAGGTGTTCAAAAAGGTGATCGTGTCTGTCTGTACATGCCTATGGTGCCAGAGCTACTTGTTGCGGTATTAGCTTGCGCCCGATTAGGTGCAGTGCATTCAGTTGTCTTTGCCGGTTTTTCAGCCGTGTCTTTGCGTGATAGGATAAATGATTCGGGCTGTAGCGTAGTCATTACTTCCGATGGGGCTTACCGCGGATCCAAGGAGATACCCATAAAAACAATTGTGGATGAAGCAGTGGCTGATTGCCCCTCGGTTCGTGATGTTGTGGTATTGAAGCGAACGGGTGTGTTAGTCGAAATGCATACCGGAAGGGACAGTTGGTGGCATGATTTGATTCCTATGCAACCTCAGACTTGTCCTCCTGAACAAATGGATTCCGAAGACATGTTATTCATCCTGTATACATCCGGATCCACCGGAAAACCCAAGGGAGTTGTGCATACCTGTGGCGGGTATATGGTTTACACTGGATATACCTTCAACAACGTATTCCAATACCGGCCCGGAGACATATACTGGTGCACAGCGGATATTGGATGGATAACAGGACATTCCTACATCGCCTACGGACCGCTGCTGAATGGAGCAACGGTGTTGATGTTCGAAGGTGTTCCTACCTATCCGAATGCAGGTCGCTTTTGGCAGGTGGTGGATAAGCATCGTGTGAATATTTTCTATACCGCACCAACCGCCATCAGGGCATTGGAAGCATCCGGCTTGGATTATGTGAAGCCATACCGATTGGATTCCATCAGGGTCTTGGGCTCAGTGGGTGAGCCCATCAATCAGGAGGCATGGGAATGGTATCATCAAAACATTGGCAAGGGGAGATGTCCAATAGTGGATACATGGTGGCAAACGGAAACAGGTGGAATCATGATTTCTCCGATAGCGGGAATCACAAAGGAAAAGCCAACGTATGCAACATTGCCATTACCGGGAGTCAGGCCGGTGTTGGTGGATGCGAACGGACAAATAATGGAGGGGAATGATGTGGAAGGTAACCTGTGTATTTCCTTTCCTTGGCCAGGGATGCTGCGCACAACCTATGGCGACCATGAACGTTGCCGTAATAATTATTTTGCTGCCTACCCTGGTTTGTATTTCACGGGCGACGGTTGCAGGCGTGATGCCGAAGGATATTACAGGATCATTGGAAGGGTTGATGATGTGATTAATGTTTCCGGCCATCGCTTGGGCACTGCCGAAGTGGAAAACGCCATCAATGAACATGCGCTTGTAGTCGAATCAGCGGTCGTAGGTTATCCTCATGAAATAAAAGGACAAGGGATTTATGCTTTCGTCATTTGTGCCCAGACACCTAACGATGAAAATGTTCTTGAAAAGGAAATCGCAGAAGTGGTAAGCAAGGTGATTGGTCCCATTGCGAAGCCCGACAAGATCCAAGTGGTAACAGGGCTTCCAAAAACCCGGTCAGGAAAAATCATGAGAAGGATTCTCAGAAAGATTGCAGAGAAGGATACAAATAACCTGGGTGATACATCAACATTATTGGATCCAGCGGTCGTGGACCAGATAATTGCTGGGGCAAAGTGATTTGGCCGGAAGGGCTAAAGGTTTTTTTGCGCCTAAAACCTCCAGCCAAAGGTTGTCAGTACCCGATTGTCGGTTCGTTGGATAGTGGAGAAGGGGGTGCTTTCTGAGCTCATGTTGTAGGCGCGGAATGCCTCGCCACGTTCCATGTTCACATAACCCAGATCGAAATAATACTTTTTGCCTCTGTAACCTACACCGCCGGAATAGCTCAAAGTGGTTTGGTCTGTTTTGGAGTCAACAAACTGGGCTTCAAATGGTGATCCGTAAAATCCAAAACCTCCTCTGATGCTGAATGGTCCATATCGCCACTCGCCGCCCGCACGGAAATTGAAGGTTGATTGCTTGTAAATCGTGTTTATGGTTTCATTTTCCTGCTGGAAGTTGTAATCGCTAGCTCGAAGTTTTGCTCTGGGGTATTGAACCATTTCGCTCTCCAAGCTGATCAATGCTGTTTTTCCGATGATAAAACCCATGCTTGCAATGGTTCGCCAGCTGGTGGTCAAACGGTAGGTGTAGTTGCCCTCTGGAGAGGAATAGTCGAATGACCCATTGGCAAATTCCGATTGCATGTAAGAGCTGTATATGTCACTCATGAAAAACCAAGTGGGGGTGTGCACCGCCAATCCAACACGCATCCAGTCGATTGGTTGCACAATCATGCCGGCTTTCATATTGAATCCAGTTCCTGATGTCTTTAGGAAATTTTCATATTTCAAGGCCCTGAAGTCATTGTATATTTCTTCCGCTCCTGCATCATTCAAAATGATTGAATTGTCGTCATCGGTTTCAGTGTATGTTTTCACTTCATTGTAGTCGATATTTGGGAATCCAACGCTGAAACCAAGGGTTAGGTAATCATCGGCTTTTCCAGCCAGTCCCAATGAAAACTCTCCCATGGAGCCGTCACTCTCCAGATTCATGCTTTGTGTAACGCCACCATTAGGGATAACGGAGCTATACAAATTGGTGTCAAGGATGGTTGGATTGATAAGATATGTTTGATACGCCAGGTCGCCGTCAAAAGGGAATAGGTCGAAAAGCTGATCGTCTGAAACCCCGCCATTGCTGTTGATTTCCTCCAGGAACGAATCCAAAATGGAGTTTTGAGTGTTTTTCCCTTTGAAAAAAATCGAGTTGTTGAAGCTTGCCAATCGGTTATATGATATTCCAAAAGCGAAATCGGAACTTTGGGTTTCACTTCCTGACGCCAACACAACACCAATGTGTGGAAGCTCCAAGCTGAAGCGGTCGTCATCATTCCTGTTCCCTTCAAAATCCGCTTGATGGTTGCGGTCGGCAAAGCCCAAAGTGAACGAGAAGTCAGACTTTCGGTAAATCCCTAAACCGGCAGGGTTGGTCGAAAGGCATGTGTAGTCGCCTCCAAGTGCCCCAAATGCCCCACCCAATGAAATAGAGCGTGCTGTGGATCCGAAATAGATTTGGGAGTAACGCAAAGCATCAATCTCATTTTGACCTTTCGCAGATAGCGGTAAAAAAAGGCATGTGATGAGCATGCCTTTGATGATTCTTTTCATGTCTGTTGTTTTAAGGAAACGGATTCCACTACATGTTTATCTTCCTCTTTTTCCTCCTGAATTGGTTCCTCCACCATTGTTGTTGGATCCTCCTCGTGGTGAAGTGGATCCTGAATTTCCTTGTCGTGGTGTTGAGTTGTTTACACCTGAAGATCCACGAGGATTGGAGTTGATGGAATTGTTGCGCGGCTGAGAATTGTTTTCATAGCTGTTTCCACGAGGGTTGCTATTTGGGTTACTGCGTGGCTGGGAGTTGTTTTCGTAACTGTTTCCACGAGGGTTGCTATTGGGATTGCTACGCGGCTGGGAGTTGTTTTCGTAGTTGTTTTCACGAGGGTTGCTATTGGGGTTACTGCGTGGCTGGGAGTTGTTCTCGTAGCTGTTTCCACGAGGGTTGCTGTTCGGGTTACTGCGTGGCTGGGAGTTGTTCTCATAACTGTTTCCACGGGGATTCGGATTTGCCGAGTTGTTATTCCGTGGTTCGTTGCTGTTTTCCATTTCATTTCCACGAGGGTTGGTCGAATTGTTGTTCTTGGGCTCTGTAGTGGTGTTAGGGTTGTTTCGCGGTCCTGAGTTTTCATTGTTGTTGTTTGTACGAGGATTCTCGTTTGTGTTTCCAGAACCTGAATTCGGTTTTCCATCAGAACTGTTGCCACCTCTCACTGGTGCGCTATCAGTATTTTTAGGGGTTGTGCTGTTGTCGCGAACGTTGTTGTTATCACGGCCTGAATAGTTATCAGTTGCACTGTTGTTTCTCGGATTGGTGGTACTGGATCCGTTGTTGGTACGGGGATCTTTGCCAGTGGATATGGAGTTTTCGGAATCGTTCAAACCATTCTTTGGTGTGTAACCACGGGGATTTTTCACATCGTCACTGCGTACACTGGTTTGGTATAGGTTTCCAATCGTGTTGGTGGTGCCTGAGTTGGAGGCAAGGTTCCCGCCTCTGCGTCCACGTGGACCATAGTAATAGCTGCTATTATCGTAGCTGTTGAAATAGTATGGATTGTGATAATTTCCATAGTAGCCGTCGTAGTAGCCATTCCAATATCCATTATTGTATCCATGGTTGTACCCGTTTCCATATCCACCCCAATATGAGTAGTATGGTGAGTAGTAATACGGGTTATAACCAGGCGCATACCATGGATTGTATCCATAATAACCTATTGGAGTGTAACAGTAATTGTAATAGAATGAGTAGTTGGGCCTCCACCAGCGGTATCCTAGATAGATACTCACCCCATACGACCATGGATTGTAATCGTACCAGTAGGAGTTCGTATAGTAATCATTGTAATACCCATAACCGCATCCGACATTTGTATGAAATCTTCTTATTCTTGAAGAGTAGGCGTAGTCGTAGTAATCGTCCTCATCGTAGTAATAGTTATTGGTGACATAGGTGTTGCCGCCTGATGTGGAGTAGGAATTGTCCGAATATCTATTTCCGTCGTCCTGGTTTGCAACACTATCAGCCGAGCCATAATCAAATCTAGACTGGTCATTACCGCTCGTGGCACCATCATCATTGTTGTTATTGGTGCTAACATTGTCGTTATTGGCACTGCTGTAATTGGCAGGATCCGGATCCGAGTATCGGTTGGTCGGGGCGTCCTTTGACGAGTAATACACATCGTCAAATCCATCAGTGTAGTTGAGTCTTGCTGAATGGCATGCCGTTAATGATGTGGCTGCCACTGCGAGGGTAAGGATATACGGTTTCATGGCCGTTGATTTTTAGGTTGTTACAACTTGTTTATTCGAATTCCGGATTGGTATTGTGCGTTTAGTTTCGGAACTTTGTGATGTATCAAACAAATACCATACCAATTACAGGATTTTCAAAATTATCCAATGG
>JBEAXM010000314.1:0-2796 GCA_041159805.1 Bacteroidota bacterium | reverse complement strand
TGTCATATGCCCATTTTTTGACTGAAACCGGTAATCCTGATCAAGCAGTGGTCTCCACGGAAACCGCCCTTCAGTTGCATCCTCAATGTGCGGAATTATTGTATCGACAGACCGTGAACCTGTATGCGGCAGGCCGTATCCAGGAATCATATGATCACCTTGAACAGGCTTTGGACCGTGACAATGGGAACTATATCATCATTTTTGAATTGATGCCTTCCCTGCGTAATGATCGCAACATTATCAGAATGATTGCCTCCAAAAGCGATGTTGGATGAATTTTAAACTAAGTCACCTACCCGAACGATCTGCCAAGCCAAGGTCCAAAGGAGTCACAATGGTGATGGATAAAGGCCTTGGATTAAGGGAAACCGAGGATTTTATTGAAGGCCAAGGCCCATACACCGATTTAGTAAAGTTCGGATTCGGAAGTTCCTTGATCACCCCGAATCTTAAAGAGAAAATAGCTCTGTATAAAAAGGCAGGAATACCGGTTTACTTTGGTGGCACTTTGTTGGAAGCTTTTGTCATTCGCAATGATTTTGAGGGATATTTGCGTGTCTTGGATAAATACAAGTTGGAGCATGCAGAAATTTCAGATGGCTCCATCATCATGGATCACGACCACAAATGTGAACTGATCGCTAAGCTGAGTGATAAAGTGATTGTGATCTCAGAAGTTGGCAGCAAGGAAGAAGGAATTATCATACGACCCGCCAGATGGATTGAGATGATGCAGAAGGAACTAAGTGCGGGAGCTTGGAAGGTCATTGCAGAATCACGAGAAAGCGGTACTGTAGGGATTTACAGACCCAATGGCAAGGCGCACTCCTTACTCATCAATAAAATAGTCAGTAAGGTTCCAGCTGAAAAAATAATCTGGGAAGCACCAATAAAATCACAACAGGTTTATATGATAAAGCAGTTTGGCGCGGATGTTAATCTAGGCAATATCGCGCCCACCGAAGTCATAGCCTTGGAGTCGTTGCGATTGGGACTCAGAAGTGATACATTTTTCCAGTTTTTGGACGGTATCGGACCCGAAGTTCCTTATTAACCCACTATTAGAAAAAATCATTCGTCCATGAAAGAAATCACTGTCCAAGAACTTAAACAAATGACTGATAGCGGTTCTGAATTCGTTCTGATAGATGTAAGGGAGCAGCATGAGTATGATGAGGCAAACCTTGGTGGCATCTTGATACCTTTAGGTACGGTTCTGGATCGTGCAAATGAAATCCCCAAAGACCTTCCTGTTGTCATTCATTGCAGGAGCGGTATGCGGAGCGCTACAGCCATCCGAGAGCTTGAAAACAGATTGGGTTATACCAACCTTTCCAATTTGAAAGGGGGGATCATGGCTTGGCAGAGTGAGTTCGGTCAAGGATAATAGAGGTATTTTTTGTCATGGGGTTGTATGGACTGTTAGGTAAATCGCTTTCCCATTCCTTTTCTAAAAGATATTTCGAGGAAACACACCTTTTCAACACCATTGCGGGCTCTGATCAGTATGCGAATTTCGAATTATCATCCATACAAGATCTGAATTCCATTTTGGAGAGTAATCCCGATTTGGAGGGATTCAATGTCACCATTCCATTTAAATCTGAAATCATTTCCTATTTAGATACCTTAAGTGAGGAAGCACAGACAATTGGCGCTGTGAATGTGGTGAAAATCATTAAATCCGACGGAGCAAAAGGAATCACTTTGCAAGGGTATAATACGGACCACTGGGGATTCATTGAATCCATAAGACCACATCTTCAGCCCAACTACAATAAGGCCCTGATTTTGGGGACTGGAGGATCAAGCAATGCTGTATGTTATGCACTTGAAAACTCAGGTGTTTCTTGTTTGAAGGTTACCCGTGGCGAGACAAAGTCAGGCATGATAAACTACCATGATTTGAATGATAAAATAATCACTGAACATTTACTGATTGTTAACACAACGCCTTTAGGCACCTGGCCGCAAACCGAAATGTATCCTGAAATCCCTTTTGAGTTTTTGACACCAGGTCATTTGGTCTTTGATTTAGTTTATAATCCACCAATGACTTTATTTATGAAAAAAGCCATGGCGTATGGTGCCAGGGTTATGAATGGTTATGAAATGTTGTGCTTACAAGCCGACAAATCCCTGTTGATTTGGAAATCATGAAAGCGGGTTGAAGTTGTTAGAATCAAACAAATGCATCCCGACATATGTTAGAAATCATAATACAAAGTCAAAAAAGCTAATTTTGACCTGAAATCAACACAAAAAAATGAAAATCACAGAAGAACTCACCCCTAAGATTAAGTTCATTATCAGTGCATTGGTGATTGTTTCACTAGCCAGATTACTACCCCATATGCCTAATTTTACACCGGTTGGAGCAATTGCTTTGTTTGCGGGAACCTATATTGCCAACAAGAGATTGGCCTTCTTCATTCCCTTGGCAATATTGTTCGTCAGTGACATACTACTCGAAATTTTTCATGGCAACGGGTTTTATGCCTACATGCCGTTTGTTTATGCAAGTTTTGCCATAGTCGTTGCTATCGGCTTCCTTTTGCGTGGTCGCGAACAGCGTCAAACCATTATGGTCGCATCCTTGGTTTCCTCGTTGTTGTTCTTTTTCATTACCAACTTTGGATGTTGGCTGATGTATGATTTGTATCCAAAAACCGGATCTGGATTGGTTTCTTGTTATGTCTCTGCGATTCCATTCTTCAGGGGAACGGTAATGGGTGATTTGTTTTATAATCTGATTCTCTTTGGATCATTTGCTTTAGCCAAATGGCGCTTCCC
>JBEAXM010000313.1:0-2811 GCA_041159805.1 Bacteroidota bacterium | reverse complement strand
AGAATGAAATGTATGGTGCGCCCAAAAAGCTTCCGGACGAGCTTGGCAAGTCCATTTTCCTGACCGATCTAAAGTTGAAATGGAACAAAGAGACATTGTCGTTCCGATCGGTGGGTGACATTGGAGTGGGTTACATTGGTAAGAACCCTGTCAATCGAATGATGAAGGGATATTTCGAAATTATCAGGAGGCGCTCAGGTGATGTGTTCCACCTATTTTTGGAATTGGACGGTAACACTTGGTTCTACTTCAATTATTCGCCCGGAGTGATGCAGGCCATCTCCTCAAGCATCAAGTTCAATGAGTCGATCACCAATACCAAGCCGGAAAAACGGGTGGCTGATGAAAAGGGAGGTAAATCCCCTTACCAATACTTGTTGTCTACCGAAAGGAAAAAACACGAATTCATCCGTAGGATCGAGGAGCGTGATTGATGATTGAAACGTAAAATGAATAATTTTGAACTGTTATGATTATCACTATTGAGCATTTGGCCTTTGTCCTAACCGCTTATTTGTTGGGGTCGATTCCTTCGGCCGTATGGATAGGGAAGTGGTTTTATGGGTTGGATGTAAGGGAGCATGGAAGTGGAAACGCAGGAGCAACAAATGTGTTCAGGGTTCTAGGAAAGGGACCAGGCATCATTGTTTTATTAATGGACATATTGAAGGGATATCTGGCACTTCAGCTCGCATTCCTATCCGGCGATTACCTTCCGTCATCACAGCAATACGTGAACTACAAGTTGATTTTGGGAATCGCTGCGCTGGCAGGTCATATTTTCCCCGTGTTTGCCGGATTCAGGGGCGGCAAGGGGGTGGCAATCATGTTGGGTATACTGATCGGACTGAACCCTTGGGCTGCACTTGTTTGTACCGGCGTGTTTGTGGTTGTATTTGTCTTGTCAGGATTTGTTTCCCTAGGGTCGCTTTGTGCCGCCTTGTCGTATCCGTTTGTAATGATGCTGGTTTTTGGTGAGACCATTCCCACTGTCAACATATTCGCCATGGCTGTTTGTGTTCTTGTTTTCGTGACACATCAAAAAAACATTGAACGGCTTTTGAACGGAACGGAGTCAAGACTGCTTAAGTCCAAGCAGAAGTAGTTTGTTGATTTTTTCCTTTTGATGCATTTGTTGTTTTACATACATTTGAGGTATGGATACGATTCTTCCATTTCGTCTTTCGACCAATCCGCAAGAGGAATCCGACATCTTAATTGATGTTGAGGAGGTGCCTTCCCATCATTTGGTGGTTTATAATGATGATGTCAACACCTTTGATTTTGTGATCGAGTCTTTGATGAAAATTTGCCAGCACGACCGTGTTCAAGCTGAACAGTGCTCCATCATCATCCATTACAAAGGTAAATGCTCTGTCAAGGAGGGTGAGTTCGACACCCTTCGTCCGATGTGTGAGGCGCTTTTGGATAGAGGTATTACGGCCACTATCGACTGAGCAAAAGTCGTTTCAGGAGTGTCGGTTTTATGTGTGGCCTTATTGCGCTTGTTTCTTCTTGCCTCCGGCACTCGCCTTTATCTGCGATATGTCGCTCTGTAATTGCATCACCAGTTTGCTGAGTTGGTCTTGCGTTGATTCCGGTCCTGGCAGGTCACTGCTGATGTAATTGATGAACCTCCACATCTCTACCACTTCGTTTACCGGAACCTCGTAGGGCTCATAAGCGGCGTTCAGTGATCGAAGCAGGAAGTTTTTGTATTTGCGAAGCTGATTGTATACTACCTTGAACACCAAGCCGTCTTCCCGTGTGACTACTATGTAGGCATCACCATCCTTCACATCCCTCCAATCGTGTACGAATTCCGCTATGATCCATGAGCCATGGGGGATGGGAAGCATGGAGTCGCCATCTATCTGAAAGGCGCGATACTTCCGCTCGCGGGAAAGGAATGGGAGTTGAAATACCGGTAACTTATTGATGAACTCCGGATCATTGTATCCAGCCGTGTATCCTGCTTTCGCCTTCAGTGGAACCACTTCGATGTTCTCCTCGTTGTCGGCATTCACTGTGGATGTCAGGATGCGCAGTTTTGCCCCGGTTACATATACATCGTATCCGCGTTCTAATTCCGAGAGCTGGCTTTCTGACAAAGAAGTGAGGTCCACTTTCACCAAGGTGTCTATCGACACTTTGAAGTATTTCGAAAAGCCAATCAGTGCCTCAATGGTCGGGTTTACCACGATGCCGTTTTCATAGCTGTTCAGCGTTGAGCGACTGAAGCCGAGCTCACCTGCTACGATGTCTTGTGTGCGGTTTCTTCTTTTGCGAAGCAGTTTGATGTTGCCTGGGAAGTACATATGGGCCTTGTTTTGGATTTTGGCTCAAATGTAAATGATTGTAATTAAATCCGCAAAATGATTGTAAAAATATCATAAAGCAGAATTCTTATCTAATGAATTGGATTTCAAGCACAAAAAAAGGCAACCCTTGTGGATTGCCTTTTTATAATTATCGATTTTTCGATTAGTTGATCGGTAGGATCACCGCATCAATCACATGGATGATACCATTTGAAGCCGAAATGTTTGCGGTGGTGATGTTTGCAGTGTTGCCTACTGCTGTGATTTGACCTTGTGCGTTTACAGTGAAGTTCACTCCCAACAAGGTGGATATGTTCCTGGTTCCGTTGTTTGGTACTACGCTGTTGGCAGCACGACGGCCTTCAACTACATGGTATAACAATACATCCCGTACCAATTCAGCTGGAAGGTCAGAGATTTGACTTACACCCAAAGCGCTGTACAGGTTCTGGAATGCTGCGTTTGTTGGAGCGAATACTGTATATTGATC
>JBEAXM010000251.1:0-5935 GCA_041159805.1 Bacteroidota bacterium | reverse complement strand
TACTCCCTTGCCCTCGTCACACATTTCCTTCGCTTTACGCGATGCGATATCGCGCGGAACCAGGTTACCGAAGGATGGATAAATACGCTCAAGGTAGTAGTCGCGCTCATTTTCCGGGATGTCTTCGGGGCGACGGGTATCGCCCTTTTTCAAAGGAACCCAGATACGGCCGTCGTTTCGCAAGCTCTCACTCATCAGCGTAAGCTTGCTTTGATGATCACCGGACACGGGAATACAGGTAGGGTGAATTTGTGTGAAACAAGGGTTTCCGAAGAAAGCGCCTTTCTTATGAGCCCTCCAGATGGCTGTGGCGTTAGAGCCGCGTGCGTAAGTGGTCAAGTAAAACACATTTCCGTAACCACCGGTGCAAAGCACCACCGCATGCGCGGCATGGCGTTCAATTTTTCCAGTGACCAAATCGCGGGCAATGATGCCTCGTGCCTTGCCATCAACAACTACCACATCCAACATCTCGTGTCGGGTATAGCTTTGGATCTTGCCTGCACCAATCTGACGATTCATGGCACTATACGCACCGAGCAACAACTGCTGTCCGGTTTGCCCTTTGGCGTAAAAGGTTCTTGAAACCTGCGCTCCACCGAATGAACGATTGTCGAGCAACCCTCCATATTCACGGGCGAAAGGTACTCCTTGCGCCACGCATTGATCAATGATGTTCACACTTACCTGTGCCAGCCGGTACACATTGGCTTCACGGGCACGATAGTCACCGCCCTTCAAAGTGTCGTAAAACAAACGGTAAACGCTATCGCCATCATTCCTATAGTTTTTGGCAGCGTTGATACCACCCTGAGCGGCGATGCTGTGGGCACGTCGAGGGCTATCCTGGAAACAGAAGGTCTTCACGTTATAACCCAGCTCCGCAAGGGATGCGGCGGCAGATGCCCCGGCAAGTCCCGTACCCACTATGATGACATCATATTTCCTTTTATTGGCTGGGTTGACCAGCTTCAAATTGAACTTATGGCTGCTCCATTTATCGGCTAACGGACCGGAAGGTGTATTTGAATTGAGCGTCATGTTGAACGAATATATTGACGTGAGAAATGATCAGGAGAAGAAAAAGAAATAGATAGGCATGGATGCAAACAGCAAGGGAATAATAATACCGAACACCCAGGTTCCAACCCCACGAATGATGCCCGCTGTAGCGGGATGACGAAGCCCCAGTGTTTGAAAAGAGCTCTGAAATCCGTGAACCAAATGGTAAGCCAACGCCAACAATCCGACCAAGTAAAGCACAACGATCCACGATTCCTTGAAGGCCTGGTCAACCACGGCGTATAAATCACGGACAACGACATGTTTAATTGGACCCGACAACCCGTCGGTTACAAATTCATGGGGTTTGATTCCTGGAGTGGATGGATACTGGTTCTTGTCCAAAACGGCCCCGTCATTCATATTCACCGTGTATTCAACCCATTGCACATCACCGAACTTGTATTTATACCAAAAGTTGGACATGTGGGTAATCAGAAAAACCAGGATTATTACCCCGAGCACCATCATGTTGGCAGAAGCCCATGAGGAAGATCCGGGCATCTTGGGCGCTCCATAGGCAACCGGACGAGCGGCCTTGTTGGCCAAAGCCAAGCGGATTCCACTGATGACATGCAACAGGATAGTGGCATACAACAGGTAAGAAATGACTTTGATCGGAAAAAAGGTGGTCATGAAAACCGAATACTGGTTGAATGCCAAACCTTTGTCTTGGTTGAACAATTGTAAATTACCTGAAGCATGTACAATCAAAAACATGCATAAGAACAATCCCGTCAGGGACATCAGAACCTTACGGCCAATGGAGGAATCGAGAAATCTGGTTACAGAACCCATTTTTGATACGTTAAGAGTTGGCAAATTTATGAGGGTACAGCATCTCTTCCTAAGGAGTTGCAAGAATTTTGTTAACGGCCCAAAATCATTCGTAACCGATCAAGACCTATTTTTACAACTGAAAACCAAGTTGAATTGTTTTTATAAAGCCAATTACTTCATATGAAATACCATCCTATTGCTAAAGAATTATTTATAGAAAACCGTAAGCGCTTTGCCGCCAAGATGGATTCGGGCGCAACAGCCATTTTTAACTCCAACGACGAGATGCCGCGCTGTGGCGACGCCAATTTCCTGTTCCGCCAGCAATCCGACATCTATTATTTATCCGGCATCGACCAGGAGCAAACCATTCTGATAATCAGCCCTGACTGCCCATTACCGCAATATCGCGAGGTGTTGTTCCTTCGAAAGACCAACGAGCACATTGCGGTTTGGGAAGGCCACAAGTATACCAAGGAAGAAGCCCGTGCCGCATCAGGTATCAACACCATTTTCTGGTTGGAGGAAATGGATGCCATCATGACCATAATCGTGAACCACAGTGCAGCTATTTACCTGAACCTTAACGAGAACGACCGATTTTCATCACCCGTTCCCTACCGTGATTTGAGATTCGCCCAAGAATTCACAAAAGCCCATCCTAGCCATAGGATTTGTCGGTCGGCCCCCATCATGGCCACTTTACGATCCATTAAATCAGATTTGGAAATCAATGCCATGAAGGAAGCCATGCGGATTACCGAGCTGGCCTTCAGAAGGGTTTTGGCTTTCACCAAACCTGGTGTGATGGAATATGAAATCGAAGCGGAGATAACCCATGAGTTTTTACGGAACAGGGCAACAGGACATGCTTATACTCCAATCATTGCGTCAGGCCCTTCGGCATGCGTGCTTCATTACAACGACAACAATCAGGAGTGCAAGGATGGGGATATCATATTGATGGACTTCGGGGCCGAGTATGCCAACTATGCCGCCGACCTCACGCGTTGCATTCCCGTAAACGGAAAATTCACCAAGCGCCAGAAGGATGTTTACAACGCAGTGCTGCGGGTAATGCGTGCCGCCACATCCATGCTGATTCCAGGAAACACCATTGAAAACTACCACAAGGAAGTGGGCTTTGTTATGGAACAGGAGCTGATTGGCTTAGGTCTACTGACCCAGGAAGAGGTCAAAAACCAAAACCCTGCAAGTCCTGCATATAAGAAATACTTCATGCATGGAACCTCCCATTTCCTCGGCTTGGATGTACATGACATTGGTGACCGCTACGCACCGATGCAAGCAGGCATGGTGTTCACATGCGAGCCAGGTATTTATATTCCTGCCGAAGGTATTGGCATCCGCCTGGAGAATGATATTCTGCTATCCGAAAAAGGTCCGATTGACTTAATGGCTTCCATCCCACTGGAAGCCGATGATATCGAGTCATTGATGGCTAAATAGGAACGCCACCCAGAAGCGAATCAGCTTTTGTCGCCCCACCATCCTCCCTTGGATCCTTTGATCCGACGGAAGATGCCTGGCTTGGAGCCGGAGTTATAGGGCTGACCAAAATAGTAGCGGAACGATATTCCACCAGCGATATACACATCATTGTTGTCGGGGTTGCCACGCTCCCTGCCTCTTTTTGGAAATACTCCACTGCCTTGATAGGATAACTGTACTGCTGTGGCCCCATTAGGAGTGTTTGACAATGCAGCCGAGTCGGGATAAAGGCCGCTCACATCATCCAGATAATCGGTAAACGTGATACGAGGAGTGAAATCCAGCAGAAGAGCCATTCGGTCGTTAAGTGTGATCCGAGCGCCTACGCCAACCATGATTACCGTGCTATTCAAACTGTAGGGTTGGGGATAGGATGGGCCGTCGATAAACTGGCCTTCGGTACCCAACGGCTGCAATTCCACCTGCTCACCATTGATTTCGGCCTCTGGCTTGAAATTGATGAACCCAACGCCAAGTATAAGTCCGGTGTTTACCGGACGGAAGTCTACGGTTTTAAAAAACTCCAACCGTGTTTTTAGAGAAAATTCGGTAATGGATGTTGAGAAACTCAGGTTTCGCAGTTTTTTCAAACGGTCGTTACTCAAGGCATCATCGCCCTCCAATTTACCCATAAGGAAGCCAACACTCATTTCCACCCGATCGGTAAGCATGGCAGTGGCATCCAAACCATAATGGATGTTGAAAAGCTGCAATGGAGGTATCATTCGGCTGTCGCTCAGATCGCCGTTATAATAGATGGGGCCCGCACCAATTGAAACAGAGAGGTCCGATTGCGACCTCGCCATGAGTGGCAAAAGGATTAGCGCCAAAAAAAGTGAAAGTAGCTTGCGATTACAATCCATGAAAACCGATTTTTCTCATTGTTACAAAATTAACGCTCACGGCTCCATCGGAGTTTTGTGAACCCGCTACATTTTTCAACAAGGGTTAGTGAAGGAGTGATTTGCCGTTCATGGTTGCCGGCACATCGAGTCCCATCAATTCCAAAACAGTTGGTGCCAAGTCTGCCAAACGACCATTTCGGATTCTCAAATCCTTATTGCGGTTCGTTACAAAAAAACAGGGTACTGGGTTCAGCGTGTGAGCCGTATTGGGCGAACCATCCGGATTGACCATCATATCGGCGTTACCATGGTCAGCTGTGATGATGAAATCATAGCCCGCCTTCAAGCCCTCGCGAACAATTTCACCCACACACCGATCCACTGTTTCAACCGCTTCAACTGCTGCTTGGAACACCCCTGTGTGCCCAACCATATCAGCATTGGCGAAATTCAAGCAGATGAAATCATACTGGGCCTTTTTAACCAATGGAAGCAATACATCCCGAAGCTCAAAAGCACTCATGGAGGGCTTCAAGTCGTAGGTTGCCACTTTGGGCGACGGCACCATCAGTCGCTCTTCGCCTTGGAACGGGACTTCGCGACCACCGGAAAAGAAAAAGGTCACATGTGGATATTTCTCAGTCTCGGCGATCCGTAGCTGCGTCTTGCCCGAACGGGCGATTACCTCGCCTAGTGTGTCAGATAAATTATCTTTTTCGAAGACCACATGTACATCCCGGAATGTGGAATCGTACCGAGTCATGGTTACGTAGTGCAACGACAGGGGCTTCATTTTGTGCTCGGACATTTCCGATTGAGTGAGCACCTGGGTGATTTCCCTGCAACGGTCGGTGCGGAAGTTGAAACACATAACCGCATCGTCGGGCTTGATCGTAACAGCTGAGTTCTTATCCGATGCAATCACAACCGGCTTCACAAATTCATCAGTGACTCCGTTCTTGTAGGAATCCAACATGGCAGCTGACACTGACGGAAAAACCGAACCCTTGCCTTTCACCAGCAAGTCGTACGCAAGCCGTACGCGCTCCCATCGTTTATCGCGGTCCATGGAGTAGTATCTGCCAACGATGCTCACCACCAAAGCGCCGAAGGGATTCACAGCCCGCTCCAACGCCTCCAAGTAATTCTTACCCGATTGAGGGTCGGTGTCGCGTCCATCGGTGAAGGCGTGAATGAACACTTGCTTCACCCCTTTGGCTTGGGCAATCCGACAAAGTGCGACCAGATGATCCGTATGCGAATGCACCCCACCATCGGAAACGAGTCCGATGAAATGCAATGGCTTGTTTTCGCGGTTGCAATAGGAACAAAGCTGTGCAATGGTGGTGTCTTCGTCAAGCTGCTTGTCGCGTATGGACTTATTGATGAGAGCAAGCTCCTGGTACACTACACGGCCGGCACCGATGTTGAGATGACCCACCTCTGAATTTCCCATCTGCCCATCGGGTAGGCCTACATCATCGCCACAGGTCATCAGCTTTGAATGTGGTGCATTCCGATAAAGTTCATCTATGAAGGTGGTGCGTGCGGTGGTAACGGCATTGGACGAGGATGCTGGAGCTTCCCCCCATCCATCCATGATAATCAGTGCTACCTTTCCGCTGTTCATTGCCTTGGTATCAAACCAAGGGCAAAGTTACTTTAAAAACCGCCCCGGAGGGTTGATTATCGGAAACAGAAACCTTACCCTTGTGTAAATCAACCAGGTTTTTTAC
>JBEAXM010000181.1:0-20861 GCA_041159805.1 Bacteroidota bacterium | reverse complement strand
GGCTTTTGTGATTGCGGAAAAACTATGATCAAATCACCCGATGCGAACCGATGTCATGGTCAAAGAGCCGGCCACAGGCTTGTCATTGAAAAGCATAATATCATCGGAACCTGTTTGCAATGCTAACGCATATAGCAAAGGCAGATAGTGCTCTGGGGTTGGTATTGCCAAGTCGAATGCCTTTCCCCTGGACTTGAAATCAATCAATTTCTGATGATCGCCCTGTAGAATGTATTTTTTCATGGCCGCATGGGCTTCTTTAGCCCAATCATAGGCAAAACCGACTTCATTGATTTTATCCCATGCCACCAAGCCCAGGTTGTGAACCATGTTGCCACTGCCAATGATGAGAATTCCTTTGGAACGAAGCGATTGCAAATCCCTGGCAAGGTCATAATGATATTGTGCCGACTGAAAACGATCAATGCTTAATTGCAACACAGGGATGTTTGCTTCGGGATAAAGGTGCTTGATAACACTCCATGCACCGTGATCAAGTCCCCATTCGGAGGCATCCAAACCTACAGCCGCCTTTGATACTGCATTTTTTACTTCCTGCGCTATGGTTGGACTTCCAGGCGCTGGATATTGAACTTCGAAAAGGGCCTTTGGAAATCCGCCAAAGTCATGAATGGTTCTCGGATGTTCCATCGCCGTTACATAAGTGCCTCGCGTTTCCCAATGCGCCGAAACGCACAATATAGCCCTTGGCAACGGAATGGATTTTACAATTTCCCTGAACCCACTCACAAACTCATTCTCCTCTATTGCATTCATAGGACTGCCATGACCAAGGAATAAAACAGGCATCTGCAATGTTGAGGAAAGAGGTTTTGTGATGCTATGCAGATCCTGCAGTTTCATCGCGGAAGCGCTCAAAGGCAATGCCGCCATTAACTTGATGAAATCCTTACGTTGCATTAAACAAAGATAATCACAATGGCTTTCATCGAGACACAAGAAGCTTCCTGGAAGACGTAATAGAAGCAGAAGTCAACACAATCTGGTAAATGCCATTCGCGTAGGTTCGCAAATCCAGACTCCAAATGTCACCACCGATTCGTCCGCTTGATACCATACGGCCACCAGAATCTATCAGCTTATATTGATAATCTGAGGCGTTCTTTATCGTCAGCATATTTGAAACAGGATTGGGATATAACAAAAGCTCGATGTTCACATCTGTATTTGATATGCCGCTGGCCAGATCGCAAACAGCCAAAGTGCCAGTAGGAGTGGTGATATAATTTTGCGATGTCCCTATTCCGCAATGACCATCATAATTATTTCCCCACATACGCAATAGATTGTCGCTGCCGATAGCCATGTTATGATAGGTGCCGGCCGAAATCTCTTTGGTTCCAACAGGCAATAAACACTGTACGGGTGTGTTGGATGCAACAAAGTTTCCGATGCCGAGCTGACCTTCCGTATTTCTACCGAATGCCAAAACGGTACTGTCTGGTTTCATTACCAAACTGTGCTCCCATCCAGCGGCAACTGCAGTTGCGCCGGTAATGGACACAATTTGCTGAGGTGTGTTTTGATTGATTGTATTGCCTATTCCTAACTGGCCAAAATTATTCTTGCCCCAAACCCATACGGTTCCATCATTCTTGACAGCCATCGAATGTGATCCCCCAGCTGCAATCCAAATAACATCTGTTAAGGAAGGCACTTGTATGGCAATGTTTGATGCGGCATAAGACCCATTACCCAACTGCCCCGAACTGTTTCCGCCCCATGCCCATACCGTGCCATCGCTTTTCAAAGCCATTGAATGCGTGTAGCCACCAGCTACCTGTATCACATTGGTTGTCCCTACCACTTGCATGAATGTTCCGGAGGGGTTGTTCCCCCCATTACCCAGCTGGCCTTGCCCGTTGATGCCACAAGACCAAACCGTTCCGTTTTGTTTCAAAACCAAAGTGTGCTCATGTCCACATGCTACCGACCGAACATTACTCATGCCAACAACCTGTGTTGGCTGTGGCACACTCAAGGCGGAAGAAGAAAGCCCGAGTTGTCCGCTTGAATTATACCCCCAAGTCCACAGCGTACCGTCCTTTTTCGCCGCGGCACAATGAGACCAGCCGGCTCCTACGCTTTCCACATTATTGATATTGGCATAGGTGGGAAGGGTGGCGATGGAAACAGATGATCCGTTGCCAAGCTGTCCATATAGATTGTTACCCCATACCATGGCTTGACCTTGTGCACTCCATGGCGAACAGGCAACCAAAGTATGGCCTCCGCCCGCGGATATGGTTTGTGCACCAAGATCTATATTGAAAGATAAAAAACAGGCGATAAAAAGTGGTAATGCTGTTATTTTCATGAGCCGCTCCATTAAGCTATTCAAATTTAATGAAACAATTTATAAAATCAATCCCCATACAATTCCAAATAAGTTTCTGGTTCATCATCCAAATAGTCGAGCTCTGCGGCAATCATGCGTTCGACCAAACCCGTCATCTTGGCGCTGTCTAGTCGCACACCCTGATTTCCTTTTTCAGCTTCATATCTGTTAATCTCATTGATTAAAAAGATCCGTACATCATCCAAAAAAACCCGTTCGCGCTCAACCTTTGCCTCGAAAAGTATTTTTTCCATCATTTCGTTAGTGTCCATTGCTCAATTCAAGATAAATGTTAGTTTTATTTTTATTGACGTGATTTCAACATCTGAAATATTTTTTCCTGGTTTGCCTTGAGCTCATCTATCTGACCTTGCAGTGACTTTAAAATCTCTTGCGCTTCAACGGGAAAGGATTCTGTCGTCTTTTCCAGAGGATCAGGAACATATTCAACCACCTTGAACATCCGGTAGTCTTCATAAGCCATTCTGCAAAGTGCGTATTTGCCATCGCTGGTCACATCCCAACCACAAACCCCGCCCCAAACAAGCGGATTTCCATTGTACCAACCAGAACTGCCTCCTGCATAACCTGGGTCGATATACCCTTCCTTGCTACACCACGCCCTCACACCCCTCCAATCCTCTCGGAAAACCGGCTCCAGCTGAATACCGAACTTGCTCTTCAGTGTGTCTATCTGATTGATGGGTAAAAATGTTTCAACAATGTGTTGCGCCCATGGGGTTTTTCTGATCATTTCCTTGCTCATTTTTTGTGCGTTTTTTGTTTTGTTAGAATGTTAGATTCATTAATTGTTTTGAGGGCTTTATCATCCGGCCCTATCCGTAATTCCAAATTGGCCGCCAAAGGAAACACAATAGTTTGACAGATTTTGTCAATTTTAATTTTGTTTGATTTATGGTGGCTTTGGGTTTTTTATGGTTTTTGATTTTCCATTCGATGAGGCCTCAACCTTATTTTTACTTCAACTATCCCATTTCAAAAACCATGGTCGGTTGCATTTGCAAAAACATGATTGACCAACGAAAATCCGACGCTTGCCAAAATTTACCTTTTCGGCTTACTTGATTAATTAAATTGTGTCATATACGCGGATCATTCCGCCTAGTCGTTGTCCGGGTTCCCCATCTTCCCTAAACACAGCGATTATTACCCTTCATTGGGACTTTGATTTTTACCCGGATCTCATACGCGGTCCGGGTTTTTCTTTTTTAAAAACAAAGCCATGGAGTTACGGCTCCATGGCTATTAATTGGGCTATTAATGAAAAAATGTAAGGACTAACGTCAATGACTGTTTGCCTTCGGCTTCATGGTTAGCATGTAGAACACCACCACTCCTACCACAGTCAGGATGAATGATCCAATCAACATGATGCCTGGCTGATCATGTGTTAGAAATGCTCTCCTGAATGGAAATACAATAATAAAGAACGCCAATAAGACCGCTGAGATTTTTCTGTAGTTCATCGCTTTTTGAATTAATGATGTGTTTCGATGTCAAAGCTAAAATGGTAGCCAGCCAATGCCCTTGATTTTGATCATGACCCGAAAGTGATTTTCATCATAAATCCTATTTGAGCCCATTTGAGCTCTCAGATCGCCCTTTCACCCAACAAATCTTGTCATTGACCAAATTGCACACTTTTGCCCCTGGTGGTGAGGTAATTTGCAATCAAATAAACACACCCCATGAGCCAAGAACTTACCGCCGCCGAATTCAATTTACTCACCAACGATGAAAAATCATGGTATTTGTGGCATGGCGCTACTTTCCTCATGGCCTACCGTACCGAAGCACACCGGGTCAATTTGTTTCACTTGAACAATTACTACATCGAATTGTGGTACAACACCACATCAAACCAAATTGATAAAATTTTCGCTTTCCGTACCATAGAGCTATTGGAACCGTTCCTTCGTTACATCGAACTCGATGCACCGGTAATGAAATAAACTATAACCCTATACAAAACCAAGAAAGGCGCCCCAACTGGGCGCTTTTTTTGTTTCTCAAAACGCTTCCTGATTTTCTAACATGATTGATTTTCTGATGGTTGGGCCTAACCGGAAAGGTTTGGCACGAGATTGGATTGGGGTATGTTATGTTTAACCCTAAATATGGAGGACTGCAAAATGAAAAAAGCACTACTTATCATCGCCTTGCTCTTCGCCTCCGCGCACATTCACGCATCACACGCGGGGTCAGAGCTACACATCCGAATGTTTGACAACTCATGGTTCACCGTAGCCATCGACCGTCAACTCTTCAACGAACCCGTTACACGTTTCCACATGGATCAACTCGCTCCTGGAAGAAGACATATCACCATCACTAAATTGGGCCGCAGGGGACACTACGGCATGGGAGGAGAAAGGCACATTGTTGTGTTCAGCGGATTCGTAGACATCCCTGCAGCTTCCGAAGTTCGCGCCATGATTGATCGTGCAAACCGTTTTCGAATAAACCGAATCGAGCCGCTGTTCACTTATGAAGAACCTGGATTCCACAACACCGGATGTCATGCTCCTGAACCTGTGATCTGCGCCCCTGCTCCCTCTTACCACATGGATGATTATGCATTCAACGGCTTGATGAATACCTTGAGGGGAATGCATTTTGAAAGCAGCAAAATGAGTGTGGCCCGGAACGCCATCCGATCCAACAGGTTTACCGCTCGTCAAGCTGCCGACATCATCGGAGTCATGACTTTCGACTCTTCAAGGTTGGAGCTCGCAAAAATGGCCTACCTGAGCACCGTCGACAAGGAAAACTACTGGGTGGTATACGACCTATTCACCTTTGAAAGCAGTATCGTTGAACTGAACGAATACATAAGCAGAGTCTAACCCGTAAGTCAGACCTGATCAACGAAGCGGACCCGTAAGTCCGCTTTTTTATTTTTATCACTTGAAGAAATTCGAAACCGCCTGCTTCTTCACATAGGTGGCCAAACGATTGGTGTCATTAACGAAACCAATCTGCTTGATAACCTTGTTGCTTACTACCACCTCCACGTAACGACCATAAAGCTCGTACAACGCACAGGTGTTGTCGCGGTGTTTCCGCAAAGCGATGAAATTGCCTTCCTCAAGCAATAACTCTGCCCTCGTTTCGAGGTCCTCTGAAAGGAATTTTCCGATATCCATAACACTGCCTTATACCCCGAACACTGAAGCCCGGTTGGTACAAAAACCCTCAAAACCTTACAGCTTTGGAAACAATCCGTTGATTTGCACCGGTTTTAACCTCAATGTGTTGAAAACCCTCATGCTACTGCAACTTAAATCCAAATGATGGGAACTAGTTTTGAGCCATCTAAAAAAGGAGCCCATGCAAAAAACACGAACCAGCTTGTTATTAATCGCAGCTTGTATATTCATCAGCTCGTGTTCGATTGAAAATCGTTTATACACCAAAGGATTTCATGTGGAGTGGCTGCAGAAAAAACAGGCGCAGGAAAAAACCGACAAGGGCGCAAGCCATATTGAACAGGTGCAACCCGAGGTAACATCAACCAAGGAGACAACAAAAGGCAGTCAAACTCATAAGACAACAAACCAAGCCATTGCATCAGTCACCATACCAGAGGCAACCGATAAAACGTCACCATTTGAATCCATCAACCCACCCGTTGCTTCCGCCGCTTCTACAAAGCCATTGGATGGTGTAAATACGGTTTCAAGTAGTGAAACAAAGGTTTCAGCAACAGATGTGATGCCAAAAAACAAGGCGCTCAAGAGAAAGCTGCTCCGCAAATATGCAGATGACACCATCCTTTATGTGATTCTTGCATTGCTGCTGCCCCCATTGGCAGTGTTCCTTTATGAAGGACAGAACTGGACCGACCGCTGCACGCTTAACTTGATTTTAACAATCCTGTGTTGGATCCCAGGTGTTGTTCATGCGTTGTTGGTGATTCTGGATAACCGTTGAAAATAACCATTAGAAAAGCGCTACTAATCTCCATCGTTGCGGCGCCACTATTTCTGTTGTTTTTGCCTGCCGATTATTTCAATAGCGGCGACTCCTTTTGCCTCTACAAGTCTTTTCTTGATTTCAATTGCCCCGGGTGTGGACTGACACGTGGGTTGATGCATATGATTCACCTGGAAATGGAGGCCGCGTGGGCGTTTTCCCCGCTGACATTCATTATAGGGCCCTTATTGGCAATGGTCTGGCTACACCTTGTTGGCAAATTGTTCAACAGGCAAGTATTCCGTTTCCTGGAAAGATTCTATTGATGTTTTCCTTTTACTCAGCCCAAGAGCGAATCACGTCCAAGCCGGGAAGCGATTCCGCTATCTTCAACTTCTTGCGCATTCCACCCATGTCATTGAATAGCTTGTTCAGGTTTGCGCCCTTAAGCTGTTCCTTGGATGTTATGCCGAGTTTTGAAAGCAATCCACTCCATGGTTCAGGAACACCCTCTACACCATTGGCTACATTGGATGAGCCCTGTTGTGTCTCGGGACGCATCTGAGGGAAAAACAACACATCCTGTATTGATGGCGAGTTGGTCATGATCATCGACAAACGATCGATACCGATTCCCAAGCCCGCCGTAGGTGGCATTCCGTATTCAATGGCGCGTAGGAAATCCTCATCCAATTGCATGGCCTCTTCATCACCGCGCTTACCCAACTCCAACTGCTCCTCGAATCGCATCCGCTGATCAATGGGATCATTCAGTTCACTGAAAGCATTGCAAATCTCTTTGCCGTTGCAAATGGCTTCAAAGCGCTCCACCAAGCCGGGCTTGGAGCGATGCTTTTTTGCAAGCGGCGACATCTCAACAGGATAATCCGTGATGAATGTGGGCTGTATCAATTGGTGCTCGCATGTCTCACCGAATATTTCATCTATCAGTTTTCCGCGACCCATCGAATCGTCGGTTTTGATGCCCAGCTTATCAGCAACCACACGCATTTCCAACTCCGTCATGTTTGAAATATCCGTTCCCGTGAAGTGCTGTATGGCTTCATACATGGTGTATCGCTTCCACGGCCTTTTGAAGTCGATTTCGTGTTCACCAACCTTCACCTTGGTGGTGCCATGCAAATCCATGGCGATGCGCTCCACCATCTCCTCCACCAGATCCATCATCCAATAATAGTCCTTGTAAGCCACATACAACTCCATCTGAGTGAACTCAGGATTGTGGAATCGGCTCATGCCTTCATTTCGAAAATCCTTTGAAAATTCATAAACGCCATCGTATCCCCCCACTATCAATCGCTTCAAATAAAGCTCATTCGCAATACGCAGGTACAAGGTCATGTCGAGCGTGTTGTGATGTGTCTTGAAAGGGCGAGCTGCAGCACCACCATACAAGGGCTGCAGTATGGGTGTTTCCACTTCGAGGTATCCGCGGCCATTTAAAAAATTGCGCATGGAGTTGGTGAGCATCGTGCGCTTCACAAAGGTGTCACGCACATGCGGGTTCACGATCAAGTCCACATACCGTTGACGATAACGCAGCTCCGGATCTGAAAACGCATCATAAACCACACCGTCCTTCTCCTTGACAATTGGCAAAGGCCGCAAGGATTTACAAAGAACTTTCAAGGATGTGACATGAATACTGATTTCCCCCAGCTGTGTGCGGAATGCAAAACCGTTGACACCAATGATGTCACCGATATCAAGCAGCTTCTTGAAAACCGTATTGTAAAGTGTTTTGTCGTCTCCTGGGCAAAGGTCGTCCCGTCGAAAATACAGTTGCAAGCGTCCGGTGGAATCCTGAATCTCCGCAAAGGATGCGTTACCCATGATTCTTCGGCTCATGATGCGCCCGGAAATCCGCACATCTTGCAACTCGTGCTGCTTGGCATCGAAGTTGCCGTTTACAAATGCAGCCGTTGTATTCGATTCAAATCCTTCAGCGGGATAGGGATCGATTCCCAATTCCAGCAATTCCTTCAATGCGCCGCGGCGCAACAGTTCCTGCTCGTTGAGTTCCATATGCTATCAGGAGAGGGTTCTCTTCACAGCGACTTGCTCATATCCTTCGATGATGTCGCCTACTTGTATATCGTTGAAATTATTGATGCTTAATCCACATTCGTAACCTGAAGCCACCTCCTTGACATCATCCTTGAATCGACGGAGCGAGGAGAGTTCACCCGTGTAAGATACGATGCCGTCGCGGATCACGCGCACCTTGGTGTTCCTGTTGATTTTTCCATCGAGCACCATGCAACCGGCAATTGTTCCCGCCTTAGGTATCTTGAAGGTCTCGCGAACCTCGATGTTGCAAACGATTTTCTCTTCGAATTCAGGCGCCAACATTCCCTCCATGGCCGACTTGAGCTCATTGATGGCATCATAAATGATGGAGTACAATCGGATGTCGATCTCCTCCTGTTCGGCAAGCTTGCGTGCATTCAAACTGGGTCGCACCTGGAAACCGATGATGATTGCGTTGGATGCAGCCGCCAGGTTCACATCCGTTTCCGTTATGGCACCAACGGATTTGTGAATAACATTCACCTGGATTTCCGTGGTTGAAAGTTTCAATAACGAGTCTGCCAATGCCTCCACGGATCCATCCACGTCACCTTTGACAATAACATTAAGCTCTTTGAAGTTTCCGATGGCCAAACGGCGACCGATCTCATCCAATGTGATGTGCTTGTGGGTGCGGATTCCTTGCTCACGCTGTAACTGTTGGCGCTTGTTGGCGATTTCACGTGCCTCACGTTCGTCGTCCATGACATGGAATTGGTCGCCTGCCTGTACAGGACCTGGCATACCCAACATGATTACGGGTTGCGAGGGGCCCACTTTGTTCATCTTGGCTCCACGCTCGTTGAAGAGCGCCTTGACCTTACCGGCCTGCTTTCCTGCCAACACGATATCACCAACACTGAGGGTTCCTGACTGCACCAGCATGGTGGTCACATACCCCCGGCCTTTGTCGAGCGATGATTCGATCACCGTTCCAACTCCATTTTTATCAGGGTTCGCCTTTAAATCCAAAAGCTCTGCTTCAAGCAAAACCTTTTCCAAAAGCGTGTTGACATTCAATCCTTGCTTGGCCGAAATCTCCTGGCATTGGTATTTACCTCCCCAGTCTTCTACGAGGATGTTCATTTTTGAAAGTTGCTCGCGGATCCGCTCAGGAGCTGCACCGGGCTTATCAATTTTATTGATGGCAAAAACGATGGGTACATTGGCCGCTTGTGCGTGGTTGATGGCCTCGATTGTTTGGGGCATCACACTGTCATCTGCAGCAATCACGATAATGGCCACATCGGTCACCTTGGCACCACGCGCGCGCATGGCAGTAAACGCCTCGTGACCGGGAGTGTCGAGGAAGGTTATCTTTCTTCCATCCTCTAGCGACACCTCGTATGCACCAATGTGCTGGGTGATACCACCTGCCTCACCGGCAATAACATTTGCTTTACGGATATAATCAAGCAAAGAAGTCTTTCCATGATCAACGTGTCCCATGACCGTGACTATTGGTGCGCGTGGCTTGAGTGATGCAGGGTCGTCGGGTTTGTCTTGGATGGCGTCTTGCACATCGGCAGAAACGAACTCCACTTTGTATCCAAACTCATCAGCAACAACCGCCAATGTTTCAGCATCCAATCGCTGATTGATGGAAACGATGATCCCTAAGCTCATACAAGTGGCGATGATCTGCGTGACCTGTACGTTCAACATCTTCGCCAACTCGCTCGCCGTTACAAACTCCGTTACCTTGATGGTTTTGTTCAGGTTTTGTTCATCGGCAATCTGTTCCTCCTCGCGACGAAGGGCCTCGCGTTTTTCCTTACGATACTTGGATGACTTGGTCTTTCCTCCCGATCCACTTAGGCGTGCAAGGGTGGCTTTGATTTGATCCTGTATCTCTTTGTCTGTTGGCTCGGGCTTTGCAGCAGGAGCTGGTCTCTTTCCTCGCTGAGGTCCACCACCACGACCCCAATCGGTCTTGTCGGTTGGAGGTCGTTGAAACGAACTATCGGAAATGTTTACTTTTTTCTCGGTGCGCTTCCGCTTCTTTTTATTGTCTTCGGCGGAGCCCGGTGAAGACTTTTTCTTGGGTGGATCAACAGGTAGGTCAATTTTACCTAGAATGGTTGGACCCGAAAGCTTGTCGCGATCCATGCGGAACGGCATGGCTGGTGCTTCCGGCTCTGCAGGTGGCGCAGGTAGTGGCTCGGGTTCCGGGGTTTGCTCAACTACAGGCGGGGTATCAACAACCTCTGGCTCTGGCTCTGCATTTGATTTGACTTTTCCTTTCTTAGCGCTTGGCTTCTCCTCTGGCTCCTCTTCGCTTTTCTTCTTGGCTGTCTTTTTCTTGGGCTTTTCCAGAGCAGTCAAATCGATTTTGTCGATCACTTTCGGCTGCGCCTTCTCCACTTTCGCTTTGATTACCTCTGGTTCCGGCTCCGCTTTCTTGGCTTTAGTTTTAGCAGCCGGTTTGGTTTTGTCGGCAGCGGTTTGTTTGATTTGAATCAACTCCCGCGTCAGCGCCTCATCGTTTTGCTCGGGTTCGGGCTCCGCGTTGGCAGTTGCAGCAGCAGTTTTGGCTTCAATAACCAAATTGTCTTTGCGCAGTTTTTGCGTAGTGATTTCCTCCGCTGATTTCTTTGCTTGCTTGTCGGATTGAAACTCCTTCAGGAGGAGATCATAAGCCTCCATGGAGATTTTGGCGTTGGGGTTTTTTTCGACCTTGACTCCCTTTTTATCAAGGAAATCAACCACGTGGTCGATACCCACACCGATCTCTTTGAGGACCTTGTTAAGTCGTATTGCGGCGGCTTCTGACATTATACTTTTTTTACTATTGCTTAAATATTCAATTATTGTTCCTAGGGTCCTTGACCCAAAACGCCTACGCGGCTCATTCGAATTCGGAGCGTAGGATTCTCATGACTTCACGGATGGTCTCCTCTTCCAGATCGGTTCGCTTCACCAGGTCTTCCACTCCAAGGGCCAAAACACTCTTGGCCGTGTCGCATCCAATTCCCTTCAGCTCATCCAAGATCCAAACATCTATCTCATCTGCAAATTCGTCGAGGTCCACATCCTCCTCCACATCATCGGAGTCACGGTAAACATCTATTTCATATCCCGTGAGTCGTCCGGCCAAGCGGATGTTATGGCCTCCTTTTCCAATGGCCAATGAGACCTGGTCGGGTTTCATGTAAACTGCGGCGCGTTTGGTTTCGTCATCGATACGTATGGAGGATATTTTTGCCGGCGAAAGTGCGCGGGTGATGTATAAGGTGAGGTTGTTGGTATAGTTGATTACGTCGATGTTTTCGTTTTTCAATTCACGCACGATGCCATGAATCCTTGACCCTTTCATTCCAACGCATGCACCTACCGGATCAATCCGGTCATCATACGACTCCACTGCCACCTTGGCCCTTTCACCAGGTTCGCGGACAATGTTCTTGATGGTGATCAATCCATCGAAAACCTCCGGTACCTCTTGCTCAAACAACCGCTCCAAGAACAGAGGAGAGGTGCGAGAAAGGATGATTTTGGGTGTTCCGTTGATCATCTCCACCCGTACAACCACTGCACGAACAGAATCACCTTTACGGAAGAAATCCGATGGTATCTGCTCCTGCTTCGGTAGCAGCAGTTCGTTGCCTTCATCGTCGATAATAAGTGCTTCCTTTTTCCAAACCTGGTAAACCTCACCGGTGATGATGTCTCCTACACGGTCCTTGTACTTGCGGTAAATGGCATCCTTTTCAAGCTCCATGACGCGTGCCTGAAGGTTTTGTCGGGCGGCAAGCACGGCCCTGCGACCAAAGGCCTCCAGCTTCACCGGCTCCACCACCTCTTCACCCACTTCGAAATCGGGTTCTATCTTGACCGCCTCTGAATAGGGAATTTGAAGGTTTTCATCCTCCACCATTCCATCTTCAACGATGGTCCTGCTACGCCAAACCTCCAAATCACCCTTATCTATATTGATAATGATGTTGAGGTTGTCTGCTGTTCCGTATTTTTTCTTGAGCATGTTCCTGAACACATCCTCGAGGATTGAGGTCATGGTTGGACGATCGATGCTTTTGAACTCTTTAAACTCCGAGAACGATTCAATGAGGACTGAGTGATCCATTACTTACTTGTTTTTGAATGACAGAATTAGTTTGGTTTCCTTTATGTTTTCGTATCCGAACCGGGAATTGACTTCCGTTACGGTTTTGGTTTTGTTTTCCTTTTTAGAGATGGTCTCCACCAACTCGAATCCAGATGGGTCGGCTGATTGAATAACGCCCTTATGTTCGCGGCCCTCTTTAGTGATTACGCGTGCCTGACGACCGATGCGGCGAAGGTATTGTTGATAGACTCGCAGCGGCTGATCCATACCTGGTGAGGAAACCTCAAGTTCACGGGTTTCCCAAACACCATCAGGCTCCAGTTGAGCAGCAATCAGTTTACTCAACTCTGCACATTCAGCCAATGTGATTCCGTTGGGTTTATCAATAAAAACCGTGACTTTGGTAGGCGAAACCTTCACCTCCACCAAGAAACGATCGGTGCCTACTAGCCAGTCGGCTATTATGGATTCTATTTGTTCGTTCAGATTCATGGACAATAAAAAAGGGGACTGTTGTCCCCTCTTTATCTATCAAATTTTCTTGGTGCAAATATACAACATTTTTTGATGTACGATGGTGTGAATCGTCTACGCATGGGCCCATGCTCCTGGTTAATTGTATTAACTTCTGTTTGTTAATCATTTAAATTAAATGGTGACAATTAGCGAGAGTATTGGAAATAGATTTGTAATTAATTGATTTAGAATGCTAATGGCTTCCTAACCATATGCACAAGTGGTTGATATACAATTAGATGCGTGGCTGTTTCACGTGAAACCCAAGAAAACATGAATTTCCCTGAGTATGATGTGATTGTGGTGGGTGCAGGACATGCAGGGTGTGAAGCCGCTGCCGCTGCCGCCAACATGGGATCGAAAGTGCTTTTGATTACCATGAATATGCAAACAATAGCCCAAATGTCGTGCAATCCGGCAATGGGCGGTATTGCCAAAGGTCAGATTGTTAGAGAGATAGATGCATTGGGAGGCTATTCGGGGATTGTAAGTGATCGTTCCATGATTCAGTTTCGGATGCTGAACCGATCGAAGGGTCCTGCAATGTGGAGTCCACGTACACAAAACGACCGGATGCTTTTTGCGGCAGAGTGGCGACAAATGCTGGAGATGACCCCTAACGTTGATTTTTGGCAAGATATGGCCAGTGGAATCGTTGTGGAGGATGGTCGAGCATGTGGTGTTATTACCAGTATGGGAATACGATTCAATTCAAAGGCCGTCATTCTCACAAATGGAACCTTTTTGAATGGATTGATTCATATCGGAGAAAAAAGGTTTGGAGGAGGTCGTACTGGAGAAAAAGCATCAACCGGGCTGACGGAACAACTGGTAGATCTTGGGTTTGAAAGCGGTCGTATGAAAACAGGAACCCCTCCGCGATTGGATGGTAGATCCCTGGATTACTCTAAAATGGAAGAGCAGAAAGGGGATGAGATTCCAGGGAAATTCTCGTTTACCGATACATCAACTCCAACCCAACAGCGCAGTTGCCATGTGACCTATACGAACGAGCAAGTGCACGACATCCTTCGCACAGGATTCGAAAAGTCCCCCATGTTTACAGGCAGAATACAAGGATTGGGGCCTCGCTATTGCCCGTCGATAGAGGATAAAATTAGCCGCTTTTCTGACCGAGACCGCCACCAACTCTTTGTTGAACCCGAGGGCTGGAATACGGTTGAAATCTATGTAAACGGTTTCTCATCATCGCTACCAGAAGATGTTCAGTATAAAGCCCTTAGACTGATACCAGGGTTCGAGAATGCAAAAATGTTTCGTCCTGGTTACGCCATTGAATACGACTACTTTCCGCCCATTCAACTGAACACCACATTGGAGACAAAGCTCGTTGCCAATTTATACTTCGCTGGCCAGATAAACGGCACAACCGGTTACGAGGAGGCCGCTTGCCAGGGGTTAATGGCCGGCATTAACGCCCATCAGAAAGTGTCTGGCAATCAGCAGGTTGTATTATCACGTTCAGAGGCATACATAGGTGTACTAATTGACGATTTAGTCACAAAAGGCACCGATGAGCCATACCGGATGTTCACTTCAAGAGCTGAGTTTAGAACCTTACTGCGACAAGACAACGCAGATGTTCGCCTAACTCCGCTAGGATACAAATTGGGCCTTGCTTCAAAAGATCGAATGGACCGAGTACAAATGAAGGTTGAAAAATCGATCGAACTAATTGCATTTATGAGTGATTTAAGCGTGACTCCGGAGGAGGTGAACCCCATGCTAATTGAGAAAGGATCGGAGCCAATCAGACAAAAACAGAAATTGATTTCCCTGTTATCTAGACCCCAGATTTCAATAAACGATCTGATTCAATCAGTAAGTCACCTTTCAGAAAAAGCATCCGGTTTGGATCAAAGTATCATCGAAAACGCCGAGATATCCACCAAATACGAAGGATACATTTTAAAGGAAAGGATGATGGCTGAAAAAATGGAAAAGCTGGAGCACGTTTCTTTGGATGAGCATTACGATTATGATTTGATCACCTCCTTGTCATCAGAAGCCAAACAGAAACTCAAGCAAATAAAACCTAAAACCCTAGGCCAGGCATCTCGCATAAGCGGAGTAAACCCATCAGATATCTCCATTTTGTTGGTACATATGGGCAGATAAGGTTTCACGTGAAACCGAAGTCTTTTTATTTTTTAAATAATTCTGTTTTTGTGAAATTTTTTAATTTCTATTTTTTTTAAACCTCTAAAAGATGTTTTAAAAGATAGAATTGTCGGCAAAATGATTTCTTGTCGTTTTTTATGGCATATTGGTACGGAAAAACCAACGAACGAATTTGGTTAGGCTATAAACGAAGTTTCACGTGAAAAACCGTGTACAATGAAAATCGATTTCAGAGGTCGCCACCCAGGTCAGCAAATGATCTGGTTTCAGAATTGAACATAATTAGGAACCGGATCCTATCAAGAGTTGCTTATCTGAGTCGTCGATCGTAATGGATCCGGTGAATATGACTAACAGCCTTGAATCAAATACCAGACATCGTCTTTTATATGCTCTAAAAGAGGAAGCAACTTGTTGTTGCTAAACCAAGATTTTACCTACCCTATGCTTTTAACAACCCAACAACTTGAAGCAAGCCTCACCCTGGCACCTGATTCATCTTGCTTCTGTAACTTGTATACCCTGTCCATTATAACACATTGGTTTTCTGTTGTTTATGGGTTTTTAGCAAACTAGCGTGTCCAAATCTTGGAAAAAGAAACCTTCCATTGAAAATTGCGTAAAAACCACCGATACGCTTAACCGATACAAGAACCAACGGTCACATAAAATACAACGAAATAGTGCCATTAAAGAAGTCATAAAACCAACATCTGAAAATCAATCAATCAAACCAATGACACAAGCTAAATTGAATCTCCAACTACGATTTGCCAAGCGAAAACACCTTTATAATTTGTTGCTGCTTATGGTAATTGCCGTAGGCACTTTATGCGCATACTGGTATTGGTATGCCACTCCGACCACATATACAGCGCAAGCATCTATCAGCATCAAAGGAGAGCAAACTCCGTCCGACTTCTGGACGAATACCGGGCTGGTAGCTGCAACAACCAGGGCCACACAAGTGATTTCCAGTGAAACCTTTGTTAGTTCGGTATTCGACAGCACGGACACACCGGCAGAAACCTATGTAAAGGTTGACCATAGAAAAATTACCTCGTCTGCAAATTATCCTTTTGACATCATCGTAAAAAAACGAAGCGAACAAGGCCGGTACGACTATACCATTACCGACGCAGGTGATAGCTCCTACCTATTGAAGTCTGTAAACAACGGGGCATCAACTCTTGCCACTTTCGGACAACTAACGGATATCGATGGATTTACAATTATTGTAAGTCGTAAGCCCAACCAATACACCACCCCAAAATCGTATTATGTACCTGCAGAATTTGGTTTTGCCATATTGTCTAACAACGATCTCGCTTATGAATTACTTAAAGGTGATTATGACCTAACTGTTTCACAGATAAATGATGTTGTAAAAGTGTCTGTTACCTCCGAAGGCGATTTGTCATCAGCAAAATATGCAAACCTTATCGCAGCCGCATACTTGAAAACATTAAAGAATGAAGACACCCAGGCGTCTGCTACCCATCCTATAACAGAAACTCCAGCCAACACTCAAGATAAAGCTATTGAGAGTGATGCTAGACCTTCAATCCAATTGGATGAGCTAGCGAAATTGGAAGAGCAAAAAGAGCTCCAAGACCAACTGACCCGTAACATCAGAGAGCGTATTGAAGAAGATTTTTCAGGCATTTCATTGAACGGTGTTGCCTCTGAAAATATTGAGCGTAACCTTGATAAACTAGCTGCACTTTATGCAAAGCTGGATCATGATCCAAAGAACGAATCCATCCAGGAACAAATCAAAGAGCGAAAAAAGAGGATAACTGACGAACTGATTGAAATACGGAAGGAAACAGCAGAAAAAATTGAAGCCCTAAAAAATGATATGCAGGATTTGAATATCACCTATGCTCCAATCCCAAAAACAACAAGTCCAGATCTCGCCAATGGTAATCATGTCGTATCCGAGTCAGAAGCGACACTGATCGAGGCCACACCTCTTACAACAGAAGCGAATACCAGTATTTGGATGTGGATCTCGGTCATTGGGACATTATTGACGATGGTGATGATTAGAAAGGTGGCAGCGTTAGCCTCGATAGTTCAGATGGCTAAAGCGGATGCAACAAACGAAGAAGTGAACAATGCTCCAACATTGATATCGGTAGTGAGGTCTAATGGTCGGAATGCATCCCCCATAGAACCTGTGCAGAATCTTTGCACTGAAATATTATCCCATAAGAACGCTAAACTCATCGCCTTTTCTTCATTGAACAGTGGGGAAGGAAAAACATTCGTTACAACGCGATTGGCGATGGCCTTGGCTTCACTAGACAAAAAGGTCTTGGTTTTAGATCTTGCCATGAGTAATCCATCTGTCGAAAAAGTGTTTGATGTACATGCCGACACCACGTTTGCAGATGTTATGATGGGTAAAAACGATGTCCTACAAAGCGTGCAGCAAACATCCATTCCGGGATTGGATATAATTGGAGCGGGCAACATTAAGCATGGGGTAATGGGTTTGTTATCCTGGAAGGACAACGAAAGCACTGTATTACAGTTGAAAAACTATTATGACTACATCTTGGTGGATACCGATGGTTTTTCGCAAGGCCCTGGTTCTTTGGCCATTATGAAATGGTGTGATTTGAGTTTGATAATTGACGCATCACAAGGAAGCAATCATACAAAGTCCATCAACTTATCAAAAATCATTGACAAGAAAAACCTTATCAATACCTTTGTTGTATTCAATGAGATAAAAGAAAGAAAAGAGACCAAAAAGCCGTCCAAGAAGACGAATAAAACAATCGAAATAAATACCGAAGATCCGGATTCAACACACACCATTGACGATCGGGACAATAGTGTAGATGAGCAAACAAAAAAGCCATCGTTTTTGAAAAGGGTTGCCTTGTGGTTTTTCTGATTTAGCGGCGGGGAGTTAAAAGGATAGGGAGCCTTATTATGAATCCACTTCAAAGAAATGGTTTGATAGATGCTATCGTTTCAAGTTCGAAACAGATACCTTGTGTCTTTCTCAATCATGCCGGTTCACCTGCCAAGCTTCACTCGGACCTTTCCACAATTGATCTATTGGTGGATAAAAAGGGGGAGGAGACATTTATGTCATTCTGCCGTTCGCAAGCGCAGGTTAAGGAAATTGTAGTGATGCCTCGCTTTCTTCGTAAAAAGGTTTCCGTAAAAATGGAAGATGGATCAGAGGTCCACCTGAAGTTGATACGCAACATGGTGCATAAGTCACTCAGCACCCTTCCCGTAGATGATATTTTTGAAACCTGTTCCGAAAATGTTCACGGCATGCTTGTGCCAACTTTAGAGCATCAGTTTGAATATAACATGATGAAGAGTCAGTTCTCGTACAAGGAAATGCCCGACAAGCACCAGAAGTATTTTTCTGCCCTGTCGCCAGCGGCCAGGTCATCCATTTTCAAGTATCTCCAAACCAAATACAATTTCGTGTTCAACGTCATTGAGGATCTTTATCGTCCGAAAAACTCCTTGTTGCTGAAAATAACCTTGGGGCTTCGGGCACTGCCCGAAAACTCTTTAATGAGCTTTGCCTTGCGAGGTTTTCATCTTTTTTTCTGGAGTGTCGGTTTTCTTTTCCTTGGAAGAAGTAAAAAATTAGGACCCGTTTTATCGCAGCCGCAGATAGCCGAGTCTTTGCCCTCAGCAAAAACAAATTGATACGGGCTTAAATGCCGAAACGGTAAAGCTCGGAAAGAGCCTTGTTACTGTTGAACGTAACTCCCAGATCCTTTAGGATTCCATCATGCACATCATACACCCAGCCATGGATGTAGGGGAACCCTCCTTGGCTCCAAGCGTTTTGCACGATACTGGTTTTGCATAGGTTGTAAACCTGTTCCTTGACGTTCAGCTCGACCAACAGGCGTTGGCGCTGATCTATGTCTTCAATAGCGTCAAGCTCCTTGGAGTGTGCTCTGTAAACATCTTTGATATGTCGAAGCCAATTATCAATCAGTCCAAATGACCGGTTTGTCATGGCAGCTTGAATACCGCCACAAGAATAGTGACCACACACTACAATGTGTCGGATATTCAACACCTCCACGGCATACGATAAAACACTCAACATGTTCATGTCGGAATAAACAACCATGTTGGCAATATTGCGGTGGACAAAAACCTGGCCTGGACTGGTTCCTGTAATCTGGTTGGCTGGCACACGAGCGTCCGAACACCCTATCCACAAAACGATTGGCTCGTGTTTTTCACCGAGCCGTTGGAAATATTCGGGGTCGGCTTTTCGTATCTGATCAACCCACTTTTGGTTGTTATCAAGCAGTTTCTTTACAAAATCAGGCATGTTCTTTCAAGGGATATTGTTGATCTGTTTTAATTGCTGAAAACGAAAATAGCTGATTGTACGCGAATTATATGCATGGATAACCAGATGTTTTCAACCTATTACGGAAAATCGTTCGTTTTGGGTCAAAACCTTACATCTGTAAGATAGGAACGAGGGCGTAAGATCGTTTTTCTGTAACCTGAGTATAAAGCATTGTCATGGGAAATCTGACTGCTTTGTCTCTGAGAAAACCTTTATTGCTGCTAGCGCTGCTTTGTGCTCTGGCAGTCCGCGTTTTTGCACAAAACGTTTACACCGTAGCCGGAACAGCTGGCGTATCGGGAAATGCGAACGGTATTTCAACCTCCGCATCATTCAATAACCCCTACGGATTAGCATGCGACCCTCAAGGCAACATTTACGTAGCTAACCGGTTCGGACACACTATCCGTAAAATCGATTTGTCGGGCAATGTCACAACCTTTGCGGGAAGTGGTATTCCAGGAGCGTCCGACGGCAATGGGACAGCAGCTACATTCAATGAACCCTGGGGTATCGCATGTGACTCTAGCGGCAACCTATACATTGCCGACACCAAGAACTATAAGATCCGCAAAATATCTCCACAAGGAGCTGTAACCACCATCGCCGGTATCGGCACCTTTGGCGTCACCAATGGTATCGCCGCCTTGGCACAATTCGGATTTCCTGCAGGCATTGCCGTAACACCCGACGGAACCATTGTTTATGTGAGTGACCGAATGACCAATACCATCCGTAAAATTGAAAACGGAACGGTAACAACCTTCGCTGGTTCTGTATATACACCTGGATCAAATGACGGACAAGGGCTGAGTGCAAAATTCGACCATCCGAACGGCTTGACATTAGATGCCGCCGGAAACATACTAGTGGCTGATGAGTTCAACAACAAGATCCGTAAAATAACCCCCGGTGGATTTGTAACCACTTTGGCAGGAAGTGGATCTTTCGGATCAGCTGATGGACCCTCCAGCAGCGCTTCTTTCAAAAGCCCTTGGGGGGTTTGCGCTTTAACAAATGGGGATGTGCTGGTTGGAGATGCAGACAATTTCACCGTGAGGAAGATTTCCAACGGAATCGTTTCAGTATATGCGGGGCAAACAGGCGTCCCCGGAATGAGTAACGGCCCTGCTTTACAATCAACTTTCAACGGAGTGAGTGCGCTGTGTGTTAATCGTTATAATAATCACGTATACCTCTGCGACCCTTATAGCCATCTGGTAAGAAAGGTAGCCCCGATGATGTTGGCGCTTACAACAAGTGGAGGAAACAACTTCTGTTACGGAACCAACATCAATATTCAGGTCGCTCCCTCCGGATTAATCGGATACAAGCTTTATGTTGACGGATTGCTTGCGGGCAATTCCACAACCGGATCCTTTGTGCTCAACAAC
>JBEAXM010000298.1:0-4433 GCA_041159805.1 Bacteroidota bacterium | reverse complement strand
GTGGGTATCATTGGCTACGGGCAAACCGCCGGCACACATATATGCATCGCCGATGGTCTTGATTTTTTCAATGCCGTGTTTTCCGATGATGTGATCAAAGGCCTTGAAGCAATGATCGATTTCGGCTACCAGTTCCTTGGCCGATATGTTTTCAGCAAACTGGGTAAATCCTTTGAAATCGGTGAACATAACCGTCACTTGCTGGAACTGCTTTGCATCGGCACTTCCCTTCTCCTTAAGCTCTTCAGCCACCTCCACCGGCAAGATGTTAAGCAACAAGTCGTCGCTTCTCTTCTTCTGCCTTTCAACCTCCTTCTTCTCCTCCACCACTTCGGCGGTACGCAGCGCCACCAAGTGCTCAAGTCGCTCTTTCTCCTTGCGCAACTTGCGTTCCCGCCATCTGACAAACGCGACCAATGACATAACGAAAAACACACCAAAAATCAGGTAAGCCCACCAGGTACGATACCAAGGTGGACGCACCGTGAAGGCATAGACGATTTCCTCACTCCAATCACCTTGGGGCATGCGCGCCTTCAACCTGAACACATAGGAACCCTCGTCGATATTCCCGAAAGTGGCTGAAGTGCTTTCCGTTTCCGGACTCCAATCATTACCATAACCGTCCAAAATGTATTTGTAACGCACTGCATTATTCACACCGGTTTCAATCGCAGCAAAATCAATGCTCACGCTGTTCATCCGATAAGGCAGGGATAAATTGGTAGGCAATGGATAAAATGGACTGATACCATCGAATTCCAATCCTATGAATTTTTTACGAAGACTGTCGCGCTGAGCCTGCGACAGAACCATGCCGATGGTGCGAGCTTCTTGTTGGGCCATGATGATGCTGTCGCGCTCCAGATCCATAGCTGAAGGCGCCGTTTCAAGATTCCGAATCGAATGCCAACATACTTTGGCTTCACCTAGCCGCAATCCGGTTAATTGAACCCGCGGTATGGTCTTGGCTTGCGGTATCGCATTCAAATCAAACCGAACCAATCCCGACTTCTCAGATCCGGTACCGATCCAAAGAATGTCTTTGTCATCCAAATACATGGTCTGATGACCCGCATTCACATCCTTGATGGGACTGCCTGAGGCAGAAGTGAATTGGCGAAGCACCTTTGGATTACCATTTTTTGACTCAATCAGACTAATCCCGTTGTTCGTGCCTGCCCAAATCCGGCCCAAACCATCCTCTGTAACTTGTGTAACAAGATTGTCCGACAAACCCTGTGCGATGGTAATGGATTTGAACAATGATTCAGTTGAGCCAAGATCCAGCCATTTCACAACACTTTTAGTGGCTTGAGCCTTTTCAATTGCTTTTGAAATGTGCTTTTTTGATTGGTTGCTTAAAAATCCAAGCCCTTCATCAGTTGCAAACCAGATGCTTCCCGATGGATCAATATGAATATCAAATACCACATCTCCCGTAAGGCCGTTCGCTTTGGAAAATGTGGTAAATGATTTTCCATCGTATCTACTGACACCTCCCCCGTAGCTACCAAACCAAAAAACGCCATCAGCATCCTGAGCCATGCTCCATATCTTATCCCCACACAACCCCTGCGGAACCGAATAAGAGGTAAAAGACTTGCCGTCGAAGCGGGAGACACCTCCACCGTAGGTTCCCATCCAAAGGTATCCGTCGCGATCCGTTAACAGACTAAACAATATATTGCTGGGAAGACCTTGGCTGGTGTTGAATGTGGTAAAGGAATTGTAATCGTACCGCGTCAATCCTTCTCCTATGACTCCGAACCATAAGTTGCCTGACCGATCTTGAGCCACACCCCTTACCTTGGTACCCGGAAATCCTTGGGCCGTGGAAAAATTAGTGAATGATTTACCATTGAAACGACTCAGCCCTCCGCCATAAGTACCAAACCATAAATCTCCTTTAAGATCCTTGATAATGCTTAGCACATTGCCGTTTGGAAGCCCTTGCGGAGTTGAGAATGTGGAGAAAGCCTTCCCGTTGTAACGGAAAACGCCTGCACCCATAGTGCCAAACCATGGGTCTCCCTCTTTATCGATGTTCATGCACGCCAAGTTGACACCTTTGAGCCCCTGATCCTTTGAAAAGGAGGTAAATGATTTTCCATCGTAACGCACTGCTCCGCCGCCGTTGGTGCCGAACCAGACATTGCCTTTCAAATCCGCAAGACAAGCCATTACATCGTAAGGAGGAATGCCATTGGATGCGGAATAGGTGGTGAATTGATTGCCATTGAAACGGCTGATGATTCCATTGTCGCATCCGAACCAAAGGTAACCTTGGGCATCCATGCAGATGCTTCGAACATTTTTAGCAGGTAGCCCCTGTTCGTTGGTGTAGTTGGTGAACTTCCGCCCATCGTATCGGCTCACGCCACCTCCTTCGGTACCGAACCATAAATGCCCGTTACGATCGGTTATGATACAGGTTATATAGTCGCTTGAAAGTCCATTGGCCGTTGAAAAGGTGGTAAACGATTTCCCGTCATAACGACTTACACCTCCACCATAGGTACCGAACCAGAGGTTGCCAGAGCTATCGAACGCCATACATCGTACATTGTCGTTTGCCAAACCATTTGCAGTTGAGAAGGTGATGAACGAAACGCCATCGTAGCGGCTAACACCTCCTCCATCGGTGCCAAACCACAGATTGTTCGATTTGTCTAAAATAATGCTACGCACATTGTCGTTTGCAAGTCCGTGAGCAGTAGTGTAATTGGTAAATGATTTTCCGTCGAACTTGCTTACCCCACCTCCAAAGGTTCCGAACCAAATGTTGCCGAATTGATCGGTACAGGATGAAGCTATTACATCCATAGGCAAACCGTTGTCTGTGTTATAAGCGGTAAAACCGGAAAGGCCACCCTCACCGAGGACGAATGGATTGCCAATGCTATCCAAAATCAATTGTCCTGCGGCATCCCGCAGCATGGCTGGTGCCACCTCAACGGGAGGCTCCAATTGAATGCGTTTCGATTTGCCATCAGTTGTGATTTCATCAAGGAATTGACCTTTGCCATTGGGTACTTGAACCGTTACCGGCTTCGGCCCGTTTTCAAGCAAAACTGTTTTGGGCTTCGCTGAATCAGGCAGATTGGCTAGAAAAGTAATTGGAATCTTGGTAATGGTATCGTTTGACATAGAGGCATCAACCGAGTCTCCCTCCCTGCTTTTTCCACAAGCAAACAGGAGAATCAAACAGCTACATAAAAACGGATACTTGGTCACCGGCCTTTGCATATTAACACATCGGCTAAATTACCATTCATTTGATGATAAAAACCATGTTTAGTGCGAATTATGTAAATGTGAAACTGAGTGATTAGTCAATGAAAAATCCGTGCCTATGGCATTAGTTAAATACGGCACGTTACTACCTTAGGCTATTGGAATTTAAGTCTAGTAAATGTTTTTGCAAGTGAAGTAATTCCAATACAAACCAACTTTTTGATATTTTTACAAAAAAGATAGCGATGATTCACATGCACGCCCACCAACTGCCGGTTTCCACCAAGCGGACCCGTGTGGTATTCCTGATTGACGATGATCCGATGCAGCTGGAGATGCTTGCCGATTTCATCAAAGACCGGTTTTCGATTGAAGTACATCGATTTTCGAACGGAGAGGCGGCATTGGAGCAAATCAGCTTGAAACCCGAGGTGGTTTTTCTGGATTTCCATCTTGATGGGGAAAACGCAGGCGCTGCCAACGGCATCGAAATACTGAAGAAAATAAAGTCAGAGTTGCCTTTGGCACAAGTGGTGATGTTAAGCGGACAGGATAAATTATCCATTGCAGCGGAATGTATCAAAAACGGTGCGTTTGACTACATTGTGAAAGGTGAAACCGCCGTGAGCCGCTTGGAACACATCCTGACCAACATCGACCAGATGATGGACGATATTTATTTCAGGAAATTCAACTCCGATATGCTGAAGCTTTTGGTGGGAGGAATTGTAGCCGGAACAGGTTTTGTCTTGTATGCCATCAATGCAGGGTTGATGAAAGTAACCTTTCATTTTTGATTTTGATTTGGAGACTGTTCGACATTGAGATGTGCATGAACCGCTTTTCAATAAGTTTACGCCAAAACGACCTGAAGCTCCAATGAACAGTAAGACTTACCAATAGATGCAAGTCAGGTCAAAATCCGCATGCATGCTGCTGTTGATTGGTTGCATGTTCTTTCCAATGATTGGATTTGCGAAAGCAATGCCTGACAGCTTGCATATTGGGGTCCAGAATGATACTTCTGAATGGAAACCAATACACGTTGAGTACATTCATGCCGCTGCAAATGTGGAGCCAAAGGGAAAGGATACCATTCAAAATGTTTCAGACACCACTTACTTCAAAACCTATTCCGATCAAATCACAGGCAGGTTTTATTTCAGCCGCAAGTACACCAGTTTGGTGATTGGCGA
>JBEAXM010000281.1:0-10662 GCA_041159805.1 Bacteroidota bacterium | reverse complement strand
AAAACCTGTGCACATCCTTCAATTGGGAAGTTCGGTTCGTGAGATAGTGAATATGGTGACCATTTCGGTGGTGGATGCTCAGTCAAAAAGCGGTTCATAGCCATGTATTCATACATCAATGGAAAAGTAAAGTCGTTGAGCCCTACAGCCGTGCTCCTCGAAAATCAGGGCATCGGATACCACATCCAGATCTCCCTCCAAACATATTCGGCAATAAAAGACCTCCAAGAAGCGAAAATCTTCACTTTTTGCGTCATAAAGGCTGAAAACCAATCGAATTCGTTCTTTTCAATTTACGGTTTTGCAACTGACCAGGAACGACAGCTTTTTCTTCAATTGGTGAGCGTTTCGGGGGTTGGACATAACACCGCCCAATTGATTTTATCGTCCTTTGAGACGGACCAATTGGTTCGGGTGATTGCTTCCGGAGACTCTGCTACAATGATGAAAGTCAAAGGAATAGGTGGCAAAACAGCCCAGCGAATCATCATTGACTTAAAAGACAAAATCGGCAAAGGTTTACCAGAACTGGCATCAATTGGTGCGATATCGGGCAATAACGTGAACGAGGAAGCGTTAAGTGCTCTTCTGACACTTGGATTCAATCGCGCAGCTGCCGAAAAAGCACTGTCGAAATCAACAAAAGAGCTGGGGTCCGATGCCAAGGTTGAGGACTTGATCAAAAGCGCACTTGGTCATTTGGCATCCTAGTCCTCTTCGAGAGCGAAACGAGGGTCGGTGGTAGGGAAAATTGTCTTAATTTAGCGTCAGCTAATTTTTGGCTCGGTTTCTCCTGCAAATCATAAGGGGAAATCCTCCAAACACCACATTTGTGCGCCTCAAGCAGTTTTTGAAATATAGCATCACCACCGGATTGGCCTTGCCAGTCATCGGAATCGTACTTGGAGCGAGTGCCATGATCAGCAGGCACGAAATGACTGAGCCGTCCTATGCTTTTAAAAATGTCGTTTCGATAGAGCCCGACACAGGTAAAAAGGATGAGCCCAAACTACCTTATCCCTTCAAGGACAACATCACCGACCCCCTATCCAATACCCCATCGGAAAGTCCACTCTATTTGTCTGACCCTTCAAACATCAGGTTGGACATTCAGTATGATGACGAGGAGAACCAATACGACATCAACCAACGCATCGGTGATAGGAATTTCAGGGAGCCCACCTACATGACATTTGATGAATTCGTGCGAAGCGAATACAAAAAGTCCACTCGTAGCTATTGGAAGGAAATAACGGGTACGGGTAGCGGCGACCAGAAGCGGAGCATCATTCCGAAAATCTATGTGGGAGGACAGGCGTTCGACAGGATTTTTGGTGGCAACACGATTGATATCCGTCCGCAGGGTTCGGCAGAGCTTACATTCGGATTGAACATATACCGAAACGACAACCCATCCATTCCTGAGAAGCAGCGACGGAACACCACATTCGACTTCAATGAGAAAATCCAGATGAATGTTGTGGGTAACATCGGCGAGAAGATGAAACTCACCACCAACTACAACACCGAAGCCAGTTTCGACTTCGAGAATAAAATGAAGTTGGAGTACACCGGACTGGAAGACGAGATCATCAAAAAGATCGAAGCCGGTAACGTATCACTACCCCTATCGGGATCATTGATCCAGGGCAGTCAGAGTCTCTTCGGTATCAAGACCCAATTGCAATTCGGTAAGCTGAAAGTCACCACGGTCTTATCACAGCAGGAAGGCCAATCGTCAACCATTGATGTTCCACCGGGTGGAGGACAAAAGTCGAACTACGAGATCCAAGCCGACCAGTATGAGGCCAACAAGCACTACTTCATCTCTGGATATTTCAAAGACAACTACGACAAGGCACTGAAAGACCTTCCCATCATCAACTCTCCGGTGAACATCACCAAGATGGAGGTTTGGATCACCAATAAAAACAACAACACCGACAACACACGCGACATCGTTGCGTTCATGGACCTCGCCGAGTACAACATCTACAGCAACGCGCTGGTGTCGCAGGGAGCATCGGTGTTGCCATCCAACACCCTTTCCAACAACCTGTATTCGTTGATGAGCGATCAGTACTTGTCGACTCGTGACATCAACAACGTATCGCAAAGTCTGGACCCATTGGCGGCTCCACCCTACAACTTTGCTCCACAACAGGATTACATTCGTTTGGTAGGTGCCCGCAAGTTGAACCCGAATGAATACACCTTTCATCCCAAGCTCGGTTTCATTTCGCTCAACCAAGCCCTCAACTCCAATGAAGTGCTTGCTGTGGCATTTGAGTACACCGTTGGAAACGATGTGTTCACCGTTGGAGATCTGACCACATCGGGCATCACCGCACCCAAAGCCCTTTTTGTAAAGCTTCTTAAAAGCACCAACATCAATCCCAAGCTTCCAACATGGGACCTGATGATGAAAAACGTTTACTCGATTGGGTCGTTTCAGGTGCAGCGCGAAAACTTCCGTTTGAATGTCATTTACAACGACAACACCGACGGTCTCAAAAAAGTCAATTACCTGCCCGTTCCCGACAGTGAAACCTCATTGAAAGGTGTTCCAATCATCCAAGTCCTTGGCCTCGACCGATTGGACCAAAGAAACGATCCTTACGCAGACGGGATCTTTGACTATGTGGAAGGGGTCACCATCAACTCCAACTCGGGAAGGATCTTTTTCCCCGTAAGGGAACCGTTTGGAAGCTATTTGCGAACCAAGTTCGTCGATAACAATGTTGCAAACAACTACGTGTTTGAACAGCTCTACGACAGTACCCGTACTGCCGCTCAACAGCTGCCCGAATTGAACAAGTTCACCATTGTTGGAACCTACCAGAGCTCTTCCAGCTCCGAGATCTTCCTAAACGCCATCAACATTCCTCAGGGATCCGTTGTGGTTACTGCTGGCGGTGTTCCTCTCCAGGAAAACGTGGACTATACGGTTGACTACAATTTGGGGCGTGTCAAAATCATCAATGCAGGAATCCTTGCATCCGCAACCCCGATCAAGATTTCGCTTGAAAGCAATTCGCTGTTCAGCATTCAATCCAAGTCACTTTATGGCGCCAGGTTTGATTATGCCTTCAACAAGGACTTCAATCTTGGTGGTACGTTCCTTCACCTCAACGAACGCCCCATCACAAGGAAGGTCAACATTGGCGACGAACCGATTCGTAACACCATTTGGGGTGTTGATGGAACCTACACCACCAACTCGAGGTTCCTGACCAGAATGATCGACAAGCTTCCGTTCATTGAGACGAAAGCCGAATCCAAAATCACCGTTGCAGGTGAATTCGCCAACCTGATTCCCGGTACATCCCGTGCCATCGGAAAAAGTGGTAACGCCTACATCGATGACTTCGAAGGCAGCCAATCCACCATCGACATCCGGAATCCTGGAACCTGGTTCATGTCATCCGTCCCACAAGGACAAACCAACCTGTTCCCCGAGTCTGTGTTCAACGACTCGTTGATATCCGGCTTCAACCGTGCGCGACTGGCTTGGTACAACATCGACCCAACGGTTTTCTACCGAAACAACAACAGCTTACTGCCTCCAAACATCACCTCTGCTGATTTGTCGAACCACAACGTCCGCGAGGTTTTGGAAACAGAGCTTTTCCCATTCAAACAAAACCAGACCGGTCAGGCCACCAACATCAACATCCTCAACCTTGCGTATTTTCCAAGCGAGCGTGGACCGAACAACTATGATGTGGCACCTACCACCTTCACTGCCGGGATTGACAACAACGGATTGTTGAATGACCCGTCGTCGCGTTGGGCGGGTATCATGCGCAGGATTGAAACCTATGATTTTGAAACATCGAACGTGGAGTTCATCCAGTTCTGGGTGATGGATCCGTTCCATGACGAATCACTGAACAACGGATCGGGAGGAAAGCTTTACTTCAACCTTGGTGATGTGTCGGAGGATATACTCAAGGACTCGTACCGTGCATTCGAAAACGGCTTGCCCTCTCCAACCAACAACGCCACGGTGGATTCCACCAATTGGGGTTTGGTTCCTGAGAATCCAAGCATCGTGAATGCCTTCGACAACGACCCTGCATCCAGGGCGGCGCAGGATGTGGGCTTGGACGGATTATCAACCGACAACGAGCGCACCTACTTCAAGGACGCTTTCCTTGACCAGATCGAAGCCACCTTCGGAACGGCATCGCCCGCATATCAAATCGCCGACGGCGATCCCTCATCCGACAACTTCCAATATTTCCGCGGAACGAACCTCGACAACTCAAACGCCGACATCCTCACCCGTTACAAGCGATTCAACGGAACGGATGGAAATTCAAAAACCTCCGAGCAATCGCCCGAACCGTATTCAACCTCGGCAACCAACATACCCGACGGCGAAGACATCAACCGCGACAATACAATGACTGATTTTGAGAATTACTTCCAATACGAAGTGAATCTCACTCCTGGGCAAATGATTGTGGGAACAAACTACATCGTTGACCAGATCACCACCTCGGTGAAGACTGCCGACAACAGCATCAAGAACATCAAGTGGTACCAGTTCAAGATCCCTGTAAACTCCCCATCAAGCGTAGTAGGAACAGGCGCTGACCTCAAGTCGGTGAATTTCATCCGTATGTTCATGAAGGAATTCGACTCCCCAATGGTTCTGCGTTTTGCACGACTTGAATTGTTGCGTGGAGAGTGGCGCAAGTATCAATACTCCCTGCTCTCGAATGGCGAATTCATTCCCGTTGACCCCGGAGCGACTCCCTTTGATGTTACCGTGGTGAACCTCGAGGAGAACGGCGACCGCACCCCAATCCGCTACGTGCTTCCTCCCGGCATCGACCGTGAGGTAAATGCCAGCTCCACGAATTTGCAAGAGCTGAACGAGCAATCCTTGAGCTTGAAGGTCTGCAACCTTGAAGATGGTGACGCAAGAGCTGCGTACAAAAACACGCGCTTCGATGTTCGCAATTACAACAAGATCAAGATGTATCTGCACGCCGAGGATGGTGGTTTGAGCGATGAGATCCAGGATGGTGAAGTGACGGCCTTTGTACGATTGGGCAGTGACTTCGTAAACAACTACTACGAGTATGAAATCCCTCTCAAGATCACCCGATTTGGTGCGACGCTTGATACGGACATCTGGCCTGAGGCGAACAACATGGAGATTGATGTGGAAATGCTCATCAAGGGAAAGTTGGCACGAAACAATGCATACGCAACCAACGGAAACCCTTACACCACCCCATACTCCTTCAGTGATGGAAACCGTAAGGTGACCATTGTGGGTAGTCCGACCCTGAGTGAAGTCAAAACCATCATGATCGGTATCCGAAACCCAAAGAAGGAATTGACACCTGGAGATGATGGATCATCAAAGTGCGTGGTGCTGTGGGTGAATGAGCTTCGCATGAACGACTTCGACAACAACGGCGGATGGGCTGCGAATGCACGCGTGACTGCAAAGTTGGCTGACCTGGGTAATGTAACCCTCTCTGGAGCCCGTAGCACGGATGGATTCGGTAGTTTGGAGAGTAAGCTGAACACCCGTCAAAAGGAGAACATTTCACAATACGACCTCTCCACCTCCATTGAATTCGGCCGATTCCTTCCACAGAAGACGGGGCTTTCGTTGCCTTTGTACTTCGGCATCTCCGAAAGCTTCAGCAACCCACAGTACAATCCAATTGATCCGGATGTACCTTTCGAACTGGCACTGGACGAGATTGATGACCCTGCGCGCAGAAGCCAGTTGAAGAAGATCGCACAGGACTACACCAAGCGCAAGAGTATCAACCTGACGAATATCAAAAAATCAAAAACAGGTGGAGGTAAATCACGCATCTGGGATATTGAAAACTTCAACCTGTCGCTTGGCTACACACAGGTGTTTCACAGAAACATCAACCTGGAGTTCGATGATCAGCGCGATTACCTTGCGGCACTGGGATACAATTACGCCACACAACCGAAATACATCACACCTTTCGGCAAGCTGAAGTTTTTACAAAAATCGAAATGGCTGAGGCTGATGAAGGATTTCAATTTCAACCTGGTTCCGACCAACCTCACCTTCCGGACTGACATCAACCGCCACTACGGGGAAACACAGGTACGTGATTTGTCGGAGTTCTCTTTCAAGCAACCCATCACCTTCAACAAGATCTTCACCACCTCGCGCCAGTACTCGTTGCAATACGACCTCACCCGCAGCATCAAGTTCGATTTCAATGCAAACAACCTCGCCAACATCGACGAGCCATTTGGAAGGTTGGACACCGAAGAGAAGCGCGATTCGGTCAGGGAAAACTTCTGGAACCTGGGAAGGAACACCGACTACCGTCATACCGGATCGTTGAGCTACAACCTCCCCATGAACAAGCTTCCATTGACCGATTGGATTTCGGTTAACAGCAAATACATGTTCGACTACCGTTGGCAAACCGGTCCGTTGTCGTTGTTGCCTGTAACCAACCAGCTGACGGTAAATCCTGCAATCGGCAACACGATTCAAAACTCGAACACCAAACAGATCAACACCACCTTAACCTTCACAACCCTTTACAACAAGGTACCATACTTCAAAAAACTATTGGGACCCAAGCCGCCGAAAAACACCAAGCCGGCTCCAAAGCCGAAGGTCAATCCGGCAGATACCACAGGTGGAAAGAAACCGAAGGTGAAGCAGCCGCGTTCGATCACCACATTCGAAAGGGCTTTGGCCAAACTCATATTCAGCACCAAGAACGCATCCCTGAATTACAGTGAAACCAACGGAACGTTACTTCCCGGTTTCAACCGCACTTCCGAGTTGTTGGGTATGAACATGTATGATGATGAGAACGGCGATATGAATTTCGCTCCTGGGCTCCCATTCGTATTTGGTTCGCAAACCGACATCCGCTCGTTGGCTGCCAGAAACAGATGGTTGACCACCGATACCGTTTTCAATGGTGTGTTCTCGCAAACATACACCCAGTCCATCACCGGCAGGGCCACCATTGAGCCCATTGACGGATTCCGCGCCGAATTAACGGTGAACAAGAGCTACTCGCGTAACTCATCGGAAAACTATAGGGCTTCACTGACTGGCGAATACCTTCCCTTCACCCAGCGGGAGACGGGTAACTTCAGCATGTCGTTCATCGCTATCCGTACCGCATTCGACAAAGACCGAAATGATTATAGTTCACCGGTGTTCGACAACTTCTCTCAATTCCGGAAGGACATTTCGCTGCAGTTGGGGGCTGAGAACTCCTTGTCAATCGGATTGGATTCGGCCGGTTATGCAGATGGATACGGTGCCACATCGCAAGAAGTGTTGACTTACGCCTTCCTTGCCGCTTACAGCGGAAAGAAACCAGGGCAAACAAAGTTCAGCGCATTCCCAAAGCTTCCACAGGTGAACTGGCGCATCACATATGATGGTTTGTCGAAACTGAAGTTCGCACAAAAGCTATTCCGCAGCGTCAACATCAGTCACTCCTACCGCTCCACCTATGGCATTGCATCCTTTAACACCAGTTTGCTCTACAAGCAGGATGGCACAGCCCGTGACTTGAGCAACAACTTCATCCCGAAGGAGGAGTTTGGAGCTGTTACCATCACCGAGCAATTTGCTCCTTTGGTTGGTTTGGACGTGAACTTCAAAAACAACAAGCTGACCGCCCGATTCGAGTACAAGCGTGACCGCAACATCTCCCTATCGTTTACCGATATCCAGATTTCTGAAATCAAGGGTCAGGAGTTTGTTGTGGGGGCAGGTTACCGTTTCCGCGATTTCAAACTGCCTTTTGGATTACAGGGAGGAAAGAAAAAGAAAGGCGCAACAGGAAACGACCTGAATCTTACCGGTGATTTCTCATTGAGGAAAAACAGCACCATCGTGAGGAGATTGCAACAAGGCATCAATCAGCCAACGGCCGGCTTAACGATCATATCATTCAAAGTGGCCGCCGACTACTCCTTGAACGAGCGATTCAATGTACGCCTGTTCTTCGACAAGACCATCAACACTCCTTTGATCTCGACCTCGTTCCCGACAGCAAACACCTCTGCCGGGGTGAGTGTACGATTCACATTGGCGCAATAATCACCAAAAACATTACATTTGCAGCAGCATCAATCTTCAACCATCATCATATGAACTTCCCTGCCGAACTCAAGTACACCAAGGACCATGAATGGGTAAGAACCGAAGGCGACATTGCCTACATCGGTATAACCGACTTTGCACAAGGCGAGTTGGGCGACATCGTATATGTAGATGTGAACACCATCGGTGAGACATTGGAAAAAGAGGCTGTTTTTGGAACCGTAGAAGCCGTCAAAACGGTTTCCGATTTGTTTATGCCCGTTTCCGGAGAAATCCTGGAGTTGAATGACGGCTTGGAAAGCGCTCCCGAGACTGTCAACAAGGACCCTTACGGTGATGGCTGGATGATCAAGGTAAGAATGACCAATGCGTCAGAAGTGGAAGGTCTGCTCTCAGCTGATGCATACAAGTCGTTGGTAGGCGCCTAAGATCGCACTTACAAACCGCCGATACCGGCAATAATCATGTTGAAGTATTTCAAGGCACCATTGTTTTGGGCAATCCTCATTTGGGCCTTCAGCAGCATTCCAAATTCAGAGCTGCCTGACTTCTCTTTGTGGAGACTATTGTCTGGGGACAAATTGATTCACGCATTCCTATATGCGGTTTTGTCTTTTCTGTTGATGGGCTCGAGTTTGAAGCAGTTCGTGTACAAGAAAATCCATTACAACGCCATTTTTTTCTCCATTGCCACTTCTGTTCTTTTCGGAATCGGCATTGAGCTTTACCAGGAGTTTGTTTTGGTAGACCGGTTTGGCGACTATGTTGATGCCATTGCCAATGCAATCGGCGCTGTGATTGGAGTAGCGGTGTTCCGCACACTTTTTCGCGAACATATCCGATAAATCGAAAATCCATCAGCAATTGTGTAATCCATGAAAGAAGAAGCCCCCAGCGACCGTTTCACTCCAGGATTTGAGCCGCATCTCAAAAACGCAGCCGGGTTTTTACAAGCCCCCCAAAGCCGCCGCTACAATCTGCGCTTCGCCATTCGTGTATTCTGGGAAATGCTGAAAGGTTTACGTGCCTTACACTTTTCCGGACCCTGCATCACTGTTTTTGGTTCGGCCCGGTTCAAGGAGGACCACCCCTACTATAAAACCGCGTATGCCTTCGGCAAAGCGATTGCTGATATGGGAGGTACGGTAATGACGGGTGGAGGGCCTGGTATCATGGAGGCGGCCAACCGTGGAGCTTTTGAAAACGGAGGAAGATCGGTTGGGTGCAACATCGTATTGCCACATGAACAAGAGCCCAACCCGTACATGCACCGGTGGGTTATGATTCGGTACTTCTTTGTGAGGAAGGTGTTGCTTTTGAAATACTCGTATGGGTTCGTGGTTTTGCCAGGAGGGTTTGGCACCATGGACGAGCTTTTTGAAACATGTACACTGATCCAAACCGGAACCATCCGGGACTTCCCAGTAGTGGTTTACGGAACCGAGTACCACGAACCTCTTCGTCGCTTTTTTGACAAGATGATTGAGGAGAAAACCATCAATCCGGAGGATTTAGAATTGGTTCTTTTCACCGATGACATCCAAGAGGGCATGGATCACATCCGCAAGTACCTTCGAGAGAACTACTACATGAAACCGGCCAAGCCGATACCTTTGTTGTTTGAGCGTAGAAACAATAAAGGAAAGTAAGTTTTAATCCTTTGTGAAGTAATCCTCCGACTGGTAAATGCCGGTTGATTGCTTCCGGATTTGCATCAACAGGTCGTTGGCCAACGAACTTGCTCCGAAGCGAAAATAGTCGGGAGTAAGCCATGCGTCGCCCAACGTTTCATGGAGCATGACCAGGTACTGCAAAGCGAGCTTGGCAGTGCTGATACCACCAGCGGGCTTCATGCCTATCATTTTACCATGGCTGAAGTAAAAATCCTTGATGGCTTCCAACATCACCAAGGTTACGGGAAGTGTTGCGGCTGGCTGAACCTTGCCCGTTGAAGTCTTGATGAAGTCTGCACCAGCATGCATGGCCAAATCACTGGCTTGGCGGACACGGTCCAAGGTGCCCAGCTCACCCGTTTCCAAAATGACCTTTAGATGGGCCTTGCCACAAGCTTCCTTGACTGCGGCGATTTCATCGAACACAAAATTGTATTCTCCCGAAAGAAATTTGCCTCGGGAAATGACCATGTCAATCTCGTCGGCTCCCTCGGATACTGCAAATTTGGTTTCACGGATCTTGACATCGCGGGTGGACATGCCGCTGGGGAAAGCGGTAGCCACGGCCGCCACCTGGATCTTTGTGCCACGCAAAGCATCCTTGGCAATGGAAACCATGTTAGGATACACACAAACCGCAGCTGCTGATGGAATGTCAGGAATGGTATCGTCGGGGCGAATGGCTTTGTTACAAAGCTGACGCACCTTCCCCGGAGTGTCTTTTGCATCCAGGGTGGTCAAGTCCATCATGGAAATGGACATCTTCAACGCTTCGAGTTTTGAAGCCGACTTGATACTGCGTTTAGTGAATCGGGACACTCGCTCTTCAACTCCCACTTGATCGATGGGAGGTGCGGAGCGAACAATTGAGGATGCGGATGCCATAGCGCT
>JBEAXM010000203.1:0-8694 GCA_041159805.1 Bacteroidota bacterium | reverse complement strand
GAATATGATACTGATGGGGTGGTGGTCAAGGTCAATGAATTCTCCAAGCAGCAGGAACTGGGATTCACTGCCAAGTCACCCAGATGGGCTATTGCTTATAAATTCAAACCCGAAAACGTTTCAACCGAGCTGCTATCCATATCTTACCAGGTAGGTCGAACAGGAGCCATAACTCCCGTTGCCAATCTGGCTGCAGTCCAACTCTCTGGAACAACGGTGAAAAGGGCTTCTCTGCATAATGCCGATCAGATAGCCAAGTTAGGATTGTGCGTTGGTGACCATGTTTTCGTTGAGAAAGGCGGTGAGATTATTCCCAAGGTGACCGGTGTTGACTTGTCTAAACGATCAGAAAACGCCAAAACAGTTGATTATATTGATTCCTGTCCTGAATGTGGAACAAAACTGGTACGAAAAGAAGGCGAGGCACTTCACTATTGTCCAAATGAATCCGGATGCCCACCTCAAATCAAGGGCAAACTGATACATTTCATCGGAAGAAAGGCCATGGATATCGACAGCTTGGGAGAAGAGAAGATTGAATTGCTGTATGATAAAGGATTGGTCCGGTCTGTGGCGGATCTTTATCAACTCACCTACGACGATTTGATTGGATTGGAAAAATCTGTTTTGGGAGATGGAATCAAAAACAAGAAAATTTCGCTAAGGGAAAAATCTGTAGAGAAGATCCTGAGTGGCATTGAAGCATCCAAAAAATCACCATTTGAGAGGGTCCTTTATGCAATTGGAATCAGATATGTAGGTGAAACGGTTGCGAAGAAAGTAGCACGCCATTTCAAATCCATGGATGGAATCATTCAAGCATCTTATGAGGACCTTCTGGAAGCACCTGAAGTTGGAGAAAAAATAGCGCAAAGCATCAAGGAACACTTTTCAGATCCTGTTCATCTTAGTGTTCTGGAGAGACTCAGAAATGCTGGATTGCAGATGGAAGTACTATCAACAGCCGGCTCTGGGATTCTCAGTGGTAACCTTGCAGGTAAAAGTTTTGTAGTCTCTGGCGTTTTCAGCAATTTTACACGTGATGGCATCAAAGAAGCCATAGAAAATAATGGAGGTAAGGTTCAAGGAAGCATTTCATCCAAAACAAACTTTCTTGTTGCAGGCTCTGAAAGTGGTCCAGCCAAGCTTGAAAAAGCACAAAACCTGGGAGTTAACATCATCAGTGAACAGGAACTGATACAAATGATTGAAAATGGCTAAGAACGGTCTACGAAATAAAATATCGGGGTTTCTACTGAATAGGGAAATTCAAAGGAAGCGCAGGACAAAAGGGAAAAGCGTTACGTTCAATTCGGCTAAAAGCATAGGCATACTTTATGATGCCACCGACGACCACGACTATGAGTTGATGAAGGCATATGTAAGAAACCTGATGTCGTACTCGAAGGATGTGGTCGCTCTAGGATATTACAATTCGATGGAGCTACCCAATACACGATTCATGAAATTGGGATTGGATTTCTTCACGAAAAAGTCATTGGATTGGCGAATGCGACCTTCTAATCCAATCGTAAACAATTTCATAAACCGACCGATTGATATCTTGATTCTCTTCAATACAAATAAATGCATTCCACTGATGTACATCGCTCATGAGGTGAAAGCAGGATTCAAGATAGGCAGATATGATAAAAACATGACTGGGGTTTTGGATTTCATGGTAAAAGAATCCAATCCCATTCAATTAAAGGAGCTTATTACTAACGTGAATCATTATTTAATGCTAATCAAAAATGACTGAAAGGAAACCACTGAAGGGAACGGGAACCGCATTGATTACACCTTTCAATGCCGACTTCTCCATCGACTATAAGTCTCTTGGAAAAATCGTTGAAAAGCAAATCATAGGCGGCGTGGATTACCTGGTTGTCATGGGGACTACCGGTGAATCAGTCACGCTTGACAAGGACGAGAAAGCTGAAGTTTTGAGGTTCATCATCGAAAAGACAAGAAAGCGTGTTCCTGTAGTTGTAGGAATAGGAGGTAATAACACCACAGAAGTTATTGCATCGCTAAGAAATACAAACCTCGATGGGGTTGCGGCAGTGCTTTCGGTGGCCCCATATTATAACAAGCCGAACCAAGAAGGCTTATATCGCCATTTTGTCGAAGTTTCCAAGGCCTCACCAAAACCAGTCATTTTATACAATGTACCAGGGCGAACGGGGGCAAACATGACTGCCGAAACAACCCTACGTATAGCCAATGCTACCAAAAACGTAATTGGAATCAAGGAGGCTTCCGGAAATATGGATCAGATCATGTCCATAATAAAGGATAAACCAAAGGGATTTCTTGTTATTTCCGGCGATGATTCCATTACGCTTCCCCTTATTGCCTGTGGCGCCGATGGTGTAATTTCCGTAATATCAAATGCGTTCCCCAAAAAATATTCCAGTATGGTACGCAATGCGCTAAATGGGGACCTTCAAAAAGCCCGCAAGCTGCATTATGAACTTTTTGATATCATTCCATTACTCTTCGCTGAGGGCAGTCCATCCGGAGTTAAGGCATTAATGGAAATGCAAGGAACATGCAAATGCCACGTCAGGATGCCATTGGCAGGTATCAGTTCCACCTTGAAAAACAAGTTGGCATCGATAGCAGGGATCTCCAAAAAATGAATGAACTCTTAGGGGTATAAGCGACTCCTTTGCCAAACACCATTATTGGAACTACGGTACACAATACGGTCATGTAGTCTTGATGGCCGACCTTGCCAGAATTCAAAAAAGACGGGGCTTATCAGGTATCCACCCCAATGCGGTGGTCGTGCAATATCCACATCAGAAAACTTATTGGTGAATTCCAGGAATTTATCTTCAAGTACCTTTCTGGACGAAAGCAATCCGCTCTGATCAGAGACCCATGCACCGATCCTGCTTTCCCTGGGCCTGGAGCTGAAATACCGATCAGAAGTCTCATTGGGTACTTTGGATATGGTGCCTTCAATTCGGACTTGTCGATGGAGGTCTGGCCAGAAAAAATTTATGGAAGCATTTGGATTTTCTGATAGGTCAGCTCCTTTCCGCGAATTGTAATTGGTATAGAAAATGAAACCTGATTCATCAAATGCACGAAGTAATACCACACGGGAGGATGGACGATGATCAGCCGACACCGTTGAAAGCGTCATAGCATTCGGCTCCAGGATTTGGGAAGCAATGGCATGATCCATCCATCTGCTGAATTGATTAAACGGATTTTCATCAATCTTCAACTCATCCAAAGAATCCAGATCATATTCCTTTCTGGAGTTATTTAAATAATCACCTAATTCCATTATGGTATTGATTTTAATGTAAAACTAGTCAATCCAACATTCAGTTGTCATTTACCTGAAATACAGTTATTTAAAATTGACTCTAGACTAACAGAAATGATTTTTGCTTGTACTATCATTGCACAAGGCAAACAGGTAACATTTTCTTGATGGGAACGTAGAAAACTACAAATGGACACAAAAACAAAACCGATCGTTCCAGGTACATTGCTTCTGTCTGAACCGTTCATGACAGAGGCCTCATTCACCCGTTCTGTTGTTTTGATTACCGAACATTCCGACCAAGGTTCACTTGGTTTCATTTTGAACAAGCCAACGGGTCATACCATAGGTCAGGTTTTAGAGAGCTTTCCAAGCGGAGATTCTCAGTTGTATTTCGGCGGTCCCGTTGAAACAGATTCCCTATTCTATCTACACAATAGTGCCCATTTAAAAGGCTGCAGGAAAGTGGCATCTGGACTGTATTTTGGTGGTGATTTTGATGCATTGAAATCGGGCCTATTGTCGGGTGAAATTTCGCCGAGAATGATTCGATTTTTCGCTGGTTATGCCGGTTGGGATGCTGGGCAGCTTTCTAATGAGTTAAAAACCAATTCATGGCTAGTGTCCAACCCCCATCCCGAGCTCACCTTTAACGCGGATGCATCCTCTATGTGGGAGCAGATTTTAAAGGGAATGGGTGAGGAATATGCCGAATTGGCTTTTTATCCTTTAGATCCCAACTTGAACTAGAATAGGTTCTTGCGGCATACAAAGAGCTATCTTTGTGTGGATGGGATTTCCCTCTATTGAAATATCAGATTTCATCAAACTTGTGGAAAACGGTAACCATGTGTTAATCGATGCCAGAAGCGAATCGGAATTTGCTCATTCACACATACCGGGAGCCATAAACATACCTATTTTGAATGATGATGAGCGAAAATTGGTTGGAACGGAATATAAGCAGCAAGGACGGGAAAGGGCGATACTGCTCGGCTTTCGTTTGGTAGGGCCACGTTTTCATCAAATAATTGCAGAAGCTGCATCAAAGAGCGAGTCAAATAATGTTCTGATTTATTGTTGGAGAGGTGGTATGAGAAGCCATATTCTCTCCTGGTTGCTTTCATTATATGGATTCAGGATACAACTGCTAAAAGGCGGATACAAATCATTCCGCAATCATGTTCTCAAAACGGTTTCACACCCTTACAAGTATCTTGTTCTTGGAGGAGCAACGGGATCAGGGAAGACAGAAGTGCTGGAATTGTTGTCGGCAAGGGGAGAGCAGGTGTTGAACCTGGAGCGCTTGGCCGTTCATCGAGGATCTGCTTTTGGGGGAATAGGATTACCAGGACAACCAAGAAATGAACATTTTGAAAACCAGATTGCAATGGTATTGCACAAAATGAATCCTAACAAGGTGGTTTGGGTCGAAAACGAGAGCAGGTCAATTGGTAAATGTGCCGTTCCGGGACAGCTTTATGACTTCATTCGAATGACACATGTTATGGAGTTGGAGGTTCCTTATGAAACAAGGAAAAAACGAATAACAAACGAATATGGGAGATTCCCTCACCATGAACTTGCAGAGGCAAGCATGAAGGTGAAAAAACGAATGGGACCACAAAACCTAAAAAAAGCACTTGATTTTCTCAATCAGGGTGATTTTGATTCCTGGCTTGATTTGATTTTGGAATATTATGACAAGCTTTACGCATTTGGCAACTCGCAGAGGAACCAAGACACCATAACGAAAGTCGTAACGGATCTTTCAGATATGGATAAAGTGGTTGATATGCTTATAAATAAGAAATCAGAGATTGGTTATGAATGAAACTAATAATTCGGAAGTTAAATTAACCTCCTATAGCCATGGGGCTGGCTGCGGATGCAAAATATCCCCATCAATTTTAAGCAGGATCTTAAGTGGTAATGAAACCCACTCCAATATGGTGTCGCTGCTGGTGGGTAACCATAGCCGTGACGACGCCGCCGTATTGGATATGGGTAATGGAACTGCATTGATCAGCACAACGGATTTTTTCATGCCTATTGTGGATGACCCGTATGATTTCGGAAGAATTGCCGCCACCAATGCCATAAGTGATGTTTATGCCATGGGCGGAAAACCCGTACTTGCCATAGCCATATTGGGTTGGCCAATTGATAAGCTAGAGCCGGAGGTTGCAGGAAGGGTAATAGCAGGTGGTCGCAAAGCATGCGAGGAAGCCGGCATACCATTGGCCGGAGGGCATAGCATAGATTCACCTGAACCTATTTTTGGTCTGGCTGTAAACGGAACAGTGGATATTTCCAACATTAAAAGAAATGATACAGCTAAGGAAGGTGATTTGCTTTTCCTGACCAAGAGCATTGGTATCGGTACACTTGCAACCGCATCCAAAAAAGGATTGCTTAAAAGCGAAGATTTGAGAATAGCTGTTTCGAGCATGACTTCGTTGAACACAGTTGGATATCAACTTGGTTTTCTGGACGGGGTACATTCCATGACCGATGTAACCGGATTCGGTTTGGCTGGCCATCTTATCGAAATGGCAGAGGGTAGTGGCTTGACAGCCTCGTTGTATTTTGATAAAATACCTGTAATTCCTTCTGTATGGAATTACATCGACCAAGGATGTATACCTGGAGGAACCAATCGCAATTGGAAAAGCTACGGACATCATGTTTCAAACATAGGTGACCGAAGCAGACTGATTATAGCCGATCCCCAAACAAGCGGTGGTTTACTCGTTGCAGTGGATCCTGATTCAGTTGAGAGATTCAAGGAGGTGATGATTCAAAACGGCATAACGATCAACCATCTTGAACCTATTGGCATAATGACATCATTTGAAGGATGTCGTTTGATTATCAATTGATATCAAACCACCTTTCCATCAGTCATTCTCACAACCCGGTCTGACATGCCAGCCAGTTCAGAATTATGGGTCACAATCACAAAAGTTTGGCCGAATTCATCTCGCAGTTTAAAGAATATCCGATGAAGCTCCTTGGCGTTTTCAGAATCCAGATTACCCGATGGCTCATCGGCAAGAACCAGGGCTGGATTATTTATTAGCGCTCGTGCTACGGCAACTCGCTGTTGCTCGCCGCCTGACATTTCAGAGGGCTTGTGCTTTTCGCGGTTAGAGATTCCTAGATAATTCAAAAGTTTAGAAGCCCTTTCATATAGCTCATCCCTAGGTGTTCCGAGTATCATTCCTGGAAGAGATATGTTTTCCATGGCATTGAACTCAGGTAATAGGTTGTGGAATTGGAAAATAAAACCGATTTCCTTATTTCTGAAGGAGGATAGGCCTTTTCCTTTGAGTTGATGTATGGCTTTCCCATTGATCTCAACACTTCCCTTGTCAGGAGATTCCAAGGTCCCCAGGATTTGAAGGAGAGTAGTCTTTCCCGCCCCAGAAGCACCAACAATGGATATGATTTCAGATGCTGAAACCTCCATGGAAACACCCTTCAGGACATCAACTTTTCCATAGCTCTTATGAATATCATTGACTCTTACCAACATGTTGCCAAATTAGACATTTTGTCTGTAAATACATCGTGTTTTACAACTTAGTATATTTGTAAATCATAGGAATTGACAATGGAATTAGAAATCATCACAGAAAGCCCGGCTTGGTTGTCAATTCTCTGTTTTTTGGCAGGTGGATTGGCGGCATGGTTTCTTTACAGTCGTGATAAAGTTTTATCCGGTGCACCAAAATGGTCAATCTGGTTGATGGCTGTTTTCAGGTTTTTAAGTATAAGCATTCTTTGCCTTCTACTTCTTTCACCACTTTTCAAGACCGTAACAAGGGATATCCAAAAACCTGTAATTGCCCTGGTAATTGATGGCTCCAAATCAATCGCTCAAGGTTCGGATAGCTCAACCCTTTCAAAACGTATTCTGGAACAGGTAGCTGAATTCGAGCAACGACTTTCGGAATCGTGTGACGTAAGAGTGTTTTCCACTTCCGATCGTTTCAATGAGGGGTTTGATGGGTCCTTCAAAGGCTTAGAGACTGATTTATCAGCAGCAGTAGAAGAATTGCAAACGCGATTTGCAGGGCTTAACCTATCAGCAGTAGCACTTGTATCTGACGGTTTGTATAACAAGGGCGCCGATCCTGTTTATTCATATTCAAAACTATCGGTCCCGGTTTATACTATTGGCCTGGGTGACACCACTGTTAGGAAGGATGCATTTATCCAATCAGTAAGATATAATTCAAAGGTGTTCCTGGGTAATAGCTTCCCTATTGAAATCACTTTGAATGCAAGGGAGCTTCAAGGGCAAAAGGGAAAATTGAAGTTGATACAAAAGGGAAATGTAGTTTCCGAAAAGGTATTCGATATTTCCTCTTCAAGATTTTCCAATCTTGTGACCTTTATTGTTGAAGGAAAGGAGAAAGGATTGATGCAGTATGAGCTTAAATTGGACCCCCTAAATGGCGAGGAGAACCTTGCAAACAATCAAAGAACCCTCTTCATTGAAATTACAAGTGATCGGTCCAAAGTAATGTTGGTTCATGCAGCACCTCATCCTGATGTAGCTGCCATAAGAGGACTGATGGAATCAAATCCGAACTATGAGCTTATTGTTGGGGATTTTGCAAACTGGAATGGACCAGTCCCAAACTGTAAATTGGCCATACTTCATCAAATACCAGGCAAAGGAAATGCTGGCAAAGCTATTGTTGAAAGTATCCAAAAGGCAGGTATTCCAATCATGTTCGTCCTAGGAAGCTCAACTTCCATTGCCGACATTAATGCTCTATCACTACCAGTGAGGGTGGAGGACCATAATGGATCAACCACAGAGGCCCTGCCAGCGATGGTCAATACGTTTTCACTCTTTAAAATCGATGATCCTTTAGTTGATCGTATAAACAAATTTCCTCCTTTATCAGTACCTTTTGGTAATTACAGTTTCAGGACTGAAAGTTATTCACTTTTTAACCAAACCATTGGTAACACCCGGACTGACATGCCATTGATTTCCTTTTCTCCAAACAACAACCCAAAAATCGCCTTTATAATGGGGGAGGGCTTGTGGAAATGGCGGCTTTCGGAATTCCAAAGCCATGGAACAAACGAAGCTTTTTCAGCTGTTATTTTGAAATCCATTCAATACATGGTTTCAAATGAAAATAAAGACCCGTTCCGCCTAACCTACAAGAATTCATACGAAGAAAATGAGCCAGTCACGTTGGATGCCTCAGTTTATAATGATGCAGGAGAAAACATCAAGGATGCGGAAGTTTCAATCCTATTTACCGATTCAAAAGCAAACAATTACTCATATGCGTTCTCAAACAATAACGGTCTACATACCTTAAATGCCGGATTCTTGGCACCTGGTATTTATTCATTCAAGGCAACTGCAAAAGCAGGTG
>JBEAXM010000197.1:0-6485 GCA_041159805.1 Bacteroidota bacterium | reverse complement strand
CTCCATAACCTCCAATCGTTTTCTTGATGGCGGGGTACAGGATTTTTTTGACCAAGGATGTTTTTCCAGACCCACTAACGCCGGTTACGGCTGTTAGAATGCCGAGTGGGAACTTGACACTTATGTTTTGCAGGTTGTTTTCCCTTGCTCCTTGTATCTCGACGTACTTTTTCCACTTTTTTCTTCTCTCCGGTATGGGAATGGATAAGCGCTTCGACAAATATCCTCCTGTCAGACCTTCGGACTTCATTATATCCATGAAATCACCTTGGAAAACGAGTTGTCCGCCATTTGTTCCGGCCATTGGTCCGATGTCGATCAATTGATCGGCTGCACGCATGATTTCTTCATCGTGCTCCACGATGATGACCGTATTACCAAGCTTCTGAAGATCTCGGAGAACACCAATTAGCCGTTCTGTATCGCGTGGATGGAGACCGATGGATGGTTCATCAAGGATATACATGGAACCAACCAGACTGCTTCCAAGCGAAGTTGCAAGGTTGATTCGCTGTGATTCGCCTCCAGATAAACTGTTGGAAAGGCGATTCAAAGTAAGATACCCAAGTCCGACATTTTTTAAAAAACGAAGTCGTGAAGTGATTTCTGTGAGGATGCGTGATGCTACTTTTGATTCGTAGTCGGAAAGCTCAATATTCTCAAAAAAAACGAGGCATTGGTCTACCGGCATCAATACCAGTTCGGTGATTGAATGTCCATTGACTTTTACGTAATTCGCATCCGACCTCAATCGTGCGCCATGACATTCAGGGCAAGCTGTTTTTCCCCTGTATCGTGATAACATCACCCGGTATTGGATCTTGTAATTGTTCTCCTCTAGAAATTGAAAAAACTCGTTGATGCCCTTAAAATGGCTATTGCCTTTCCATAGCAGGTCGCGATCTTGTTTATTCAACTGATAATAGGGTCGATGGATGGGGAAGTTGAACTTATGAGCCACCTTGATCAGTGCTTCATTCCACTCTTTCATTTTCTCACCTCTCCAACACATAATGGCTCCATCATATACGGATAGGCTTTTGTCGGGAACCACCAGATCCTCATCTATTCCGATCACACTACCAAAGCCCTCGCAATTCTTACAGGCCCCATATGGATTATTGAAACTGAACAGGTTCACAGATGGCTCCTCGAATGTCATACCATCCAACTCAAATCGGTTGCTGAATGTCTGGATGCTGTTTCCATCATTATCATCTTGAATCTGTACATGACAGGTACCTCTGCCTTCAAAGAAGGCAGTTTGCGCTGAGTCAGCTATCCTGGACTTGAATTCATCATCAATTGAATCGGTCGTAAAACGGTCAATGAGTACCCAAAGATCAGCTTGTGTTTTGCTCTTGTTGCTCTTGGTTTTCTTTGCATAATCACCAGCAATGTCCTCAATTTTCGAAACCTTACCATCTATGGCTACCCGTGTGAATCCTTTCTGAAGCAGTACGGAAAGTTCTTCACCAATGGTTCGTCCTTGGCTGATGACCAACGGAGCAAACATCATGATACGGACATTTTGCACTTTGGAAGAGCAGAAATCCGTTACATCGCTTATGGTGTGTTTCCTGACTTCTTTTTCTGAGACAGGGGAAAAGGTTTTTCCAATTCGGGCAAAAAGCAGTTTCAGGTAGTCATATATTTCTGTCGATGTACCAACGGTTGACCTCGGATTGCGCACATTTACTTTTTGCTCAATGGCAATTGCTGGAGATATACCCTTCACGAATTCCACTTCGGGCTTATCCATGCGACCTATGAACTGTCTTGCGTATGCAGACAAGCTCTCCACATATCTGCGCTGTCCTTCGGCGTAAAGCGTATCAAAGGCCAGGGAGGATTTTCCGGAGCCTGACAAACCAGTGATCACCACCATTCTGTTTCTCGGAATGGTTACGTCGAGTTTCTTCAGATTGTGTACGGAAGCACCCTTGATGATGATGAAATCCTTTGGATTTGCTTCTGGGTCGAATACCATGGGTGTCGTTTTGAAAAGTGGGTGCAAAATTAGTGAATCACAAGTGCACCAACCTATGTGTAGCCATCAAAAGAAACAGGCCCCCGAGGGAGCCTGTCGTCTTATCATGATGAAATGAATCCAGATTCTATACTCGCTTTTCTTCAATGCGGGCCTTCTTGCCGAAAATTCCGCGGAGATAGAAAATTCGAGCTCTGCGAACCACACCGCGTTTGTTTACTTCAATGCGAGCGATTTTAGGGCTGAATAATGGGAAAATACGCTCAACACCAACACCATTGGATACTTTACGTACAGTAAAAGTTTTGGTGGTGCCATGGCCTTTACGCTGCAATACCACGCCTTGGAACATCTGTTCGCGCTCCTTGTTACCTTCTTTAATTTTGTACACAACCGTTACAGTGTCACCCGCTTTGAATTCGGGAAAGTCTTTTTTCTCTGTAAGTGTGTCTTCAACAAATTTCACTAAATCCATGACTTTGAGAGTTTTATCCCACTTGGGACTCGCTGAGCGAGGGATTGCAATATTACGGAAAAATCAGTCAACTCCAACGGTTCGACTTAAAATATGTTTTAGGAATCACTAGTGTCGCGGTTCAGTAATCCTGGCCGACGCTCTGATGTTCTTTTAATAGATTGATTATGAAGCCAATCCGATATCAGCTTATCGTTTCCAGAAAGTAAAATGTCTGGAACCTTCCATCCCCTGAAATCTGCCGGCCGGGTGTAAACAGGGGGAGCAATGAGGTTGTCTTGGAATGAGTCAGATAGGGCGGAGGTCTCATCGGAGATTACTCCTGGAACTAAACGTATGATGCTGTCGCACAATACAGCCGCAGCCAATTCTCCTCCGGATAGGACATAGTTACCAATGGATATCTCTTTGGTGATGAAGTGCTCCCGGATTCGTTCATCAATACCTTTATAGTGACCGCAAAGAATAATAAGATTTGAATTCAATGAAAGACGGTTAGCCATGGGTTGGTCAAGCAGCTCACCATCTGGACTCATGTATATCACGTCCTCATAGTCGCGTTGACTTTTCAGGTGTTCTATGCATTTCGCAATAGGTTCAATCATCATGACCATGCCAGCGCCACCACCGTAAGCATAGTCATCGACGCTTTTATGTTTATTGGTTGCATACTCCCTCAGGTGTACCAGGTTGATTTCAACCAAGCCCTTCTGTTGGGCTCTTTTAACAATTGAATGATTCAACGGTGAATCCAGCAGCTCAGGTAAAACGGTGATGATGTCTAGGCGTAGCATTTTAATCCGGTTGGTGCAAATTAAGGAAGTTCTGTCAATCGTTTAATACAGGGCTTTCTCCATACTGAAGTGGCGTATTTCTCCAAAGAGGAGAAACGTTTCTTCAATGACTTTGTATCCTGCAGCTAAGTAGAATGGCACAGCATTTTCTCTTGCTTGTAGAAAAACACGTTTCAAGCCTTTTGCTTTGCCAACCTGCTCCACTGCGCTGATTAATTCCATTCCGATTCCTTTTCCTTGGTATTCATCAGCTACTGCCATATACCTGATTTGGCAAGTGGTTGCATCAATTGCGTGTAAGCGTGCGGTGGCAACTGCCTTTCCGCCATTCGTTTCGGCCAGGAAATGCCAACTTTGCATATCGGTGTCATCGCGTTCCGATCCGACAGGTTGGTTCCATGGTTTCCGCAGTACTTCGAACCGTAATTGAAAACATTTTTCCAAATCCTGTTCCGAAGTTACCTGCCTGATGTTGATTTGATCCTGAATCATGGGAAGGAATATCTCAGCAATCATGCATCTGACACTGCCGCCACCGATACTTTCTATGGTAGGTATTTCCATAGGAAGTAGGGAGGCGTACTGTTCCAATGACTTGATCTGATTTTTGTGAAGGGACTCGATTGCGCTATTTGAAAGGACTATGAATGGATCTCGTCTATGATTTCGGATCTCAAGCAGGTTGCCTGCGAAGGAGAACATCTGGGTTTCCGATATTTCAATCACATTGCGTCCTGTCTGTTCGAGCGATTCCATGAGGACCGATTGCTCATCTTCCGCCACTGCCGACAAGCAAACCACAGCGAATTTCTCCCCTATTGACAGCAGTACGTTGGTGTGGTAAATGGGTTGACCATTGTACGTATTGGTGTTGAATACAATTGGTTCGTAACCGATCCAATTACAAACCGACTCCAGTGTTTTTTCCGATGATCGGATGCTTCTTGCCATGAATGCCTTGCGGTTCAAATGGTCGAATATCATGCTTCCGGTTCCTTCAAGAAATTCGTTTTGGCTTTCCCATTCGCTAAGGTCAATCATCTCCCTCACTTGGAATCCATGAGAATCAACAAGGATCTCCTGCAAATCAGCACGCCTTTCCAGTCGGCGGTTGGGCGCAAACATAGGGTAGGTTATCACCTTACCATCAGCATGCATGGATACCCAGTTGTTTGGGAATACAGCGTCTGGAGTTTCAAATTCTGGAATGTCGTTGATGGTGAGTACCCTGACGTTCTCGTTCTTGAGTCGGGATACCATCATGTCGAACTCTTGTAAGGCTTTCTCGGAAATTCCGTTCTGGGTCGATTGCGACTGAAAAACATTGGAGTCCGCAGTTTCGGAATTGTATCCGAAGCGGGATGGACGAACCATTAATATCGTATCAGTGCACTGTCTCATGGTTGGTTCAGATACGTGATCTTTCTGATTTTACCCTTGGTCGCAAATCGGTGCACCATTCTGAAAATGGCTGGATCATTTTCAAGAGGTGTCATACGATCAGCAATATCTTCCAATTGGTTGATTTTTTCATATTTGTTCAGGACGCAATACCCTTTGACGATTTCGTTTTCAACATAAAATAGGGTCGAGGTTCCTGTTTGTGTCATTTTATCGAAAACCAAATACCTGGTGACGCTTTTGGTGAGATTGAGGATTGCGGCTTCCACCTTCTGGTTGTATTGTTCTGGAGGTTCGCTGAATAGTCCAATAGAATCCGATAACTGCAAGGATTGGTTTAGATTCTTGATGGTCTTATGTGCTTCTTGATGTGTTGCAAAAACCTTATGGAAAACAGAATCTGGATGGTATGGAGCTGATTTCAGCCTGAGGTAGCCATCGGAGCCCTTTTCATCTGTGATGCCAAAACGGGTTTCGAATACCCTTTGTTTGCGATTGAACTTTGGGGTTGATTGATTCTCGAGCAAATATTGTTTGACCATAGCTAACAATTCGCTGTCGGTGGTTTCGTGATTGACCGATGTGGCTTCTGTTGCCAACGGAAGCAGTCGCTTGTGGTGAAACCTCTTCACCAATGCCCATGCTTTTTTTCGAATATTGCTCGCACTGGTCAGCATGATCACTTGTCCTGCGTGGTTGTGGAAATACAGGATGCCTGCCTGGCTAGGTAATGCGTCAAGTTGTTCTTCGGATATTTGTGAGGGGTTTTTTCTGGGCTCCTTTCTGTACAGATATGGAATCAGGTTTCCATCCGCCTTTTCATTGAGTATCGTCAGAATATGTGCTGTTGCAAGTGCATCCGAATAAGCACGGTGAGCGTTATCCAACACAATCTCCAATGACTTGCACATGGATGATAATTTATAGGAAGGTAGTCCAGGAACCAATGCTCTTCCCGTCTTAATGGTACACAACATCTCACCTTCGAATTCAAGCCCATGTCGAGATAGCGATTGCTTGACGAAAGTGTGGTCGAAATGTACATTGTGTGCTACGAAAATGCGTCCATCAAGCATCTTATGAAGCGCTGGAGCTATTTCATGTAATTCTGGTGCTTGAGCCACCATTTGATCGGTAATTCCTGTGAGTCGGGCGATGAAAGGTGGTATGGGTGGTTGGGATTCACCAATGAACAGAACTGGTCAGTTACTTTTTGCCCATCGTGTAGGTAGACAGCAATTTCGATGATATGATCATGTGCGGGGTGGCTACCCGTGGTTTCTATGTCTACTACAGCATACATTGATTTACAAAGTTACGAACACATGGGCTATAGTTGGTTTATGTTGAATTTATTGAAAAGTTGATTGCAGATAGCAGGGGCTCTGTGGATTCACTCAGATAAAGACGGCAAACATCAATATACTGAAAAGCCAATTGATTGAGCGGCTTTCAGGGCTAAATTGTTTTAATGCAGTAGTGGAGGGGCGAACATCTGGCTGCCATTTGGTGTATTACCAAGCAGGCAAATCAAGTTCAATTGAAAGTATGGTAGTTTTCCAAGTATCAATGTCGAAAAGTGTTCCAACTCACGTATGGTGGAAATGTGCACGAGAGGAGAGCCGAACTCCTATCCGCCGCCGCGGATTATCCCACAGGCATTAAATCAAATTTAAATGGAATCGCTTGTAATGTTAATGCCGATGCTCCAAATATGAGGTCTGAAAAGATACCCAGACTGTTGAGTCGTTAGGTTTAGTTCTCAGCAAACGTGGAAATGTGCGCGAGAGGAGAGTCGAACTCCTATCCGCCGCGGCGGATTACC
>JBEAXM010000068.1:0-5500 GCA_041159805.1 Bacteroidota bacterium | reverse complement strand
TATCCCATGAGCGAAACCGATTACAGCAGTGGCTGAGGGGTACAAAGCATGTATTTGAAACGGGGTAAGGTGGTGTTGAACTGGATTGGTACCCATGATGATATCGAAAAGCTCATGAGAGTCACCGAATCATCCACAGACACAATATCACATAATTTGATTTCGCCAACCAAAAAGCAGTTCACGGAATTCATATTGAATGATGGATTTTCGGATGGAGAGGTGTTTGTAAAAGTGAAATAAAGGCGCTTAGGATCAAGAAGCATGATCCTTTTCAACTAACTTTCCAATTTCTAGAAAAAGTGTACGCTTATTAAACTGATTGACGAGGGTTTAATTCCTGGCAAATACCAAATCCTTTGCAATTTGGTGAATCTATAAAGTCCGCATCCACCGCCTTGCGATTTTTCACTATTTTCGTACTAGATTCCCCCTTTCATGTTCCGCACCTTGCTCGTATCCCTCATACTATGCCTTGCTACGCAAGCTGTAGCGCAACAGCTTAACACTACCACCGCCGCTCAGGAGTCTGCGGGCTTGGTAAAGTGGATGACCATCCAAGAAGCCGAGGCGGCAAATCAAAAGGCGCCAAAACCGATTCTCATCGATTTTTACACCGACTGGTGTGGGTGGTGCAAGCACATGATGAAAACCACTTACTCCGATCCCGGCATCGCGCAGTACATCAACAACCAGTTCTATCCAGTCAAGTTCAATGCCGAGGGCAAAGACACCATCACATTCCTGGGCAAGGCCTACAAATCCACATCGCCGGAACCACGCGCTGTGCACGAGTTCGCAATCGAGAAACTCGGCGGTAAGCTTTCATACCCCAGCACCGTCTTCATGAACGGTTTCATCCGTGAAGAGAACCGCTTCCAACTCAACCTCACCGCTCCAGGTTACCTTGATGTGAAACGAATCGAACCCATGCTCATATTCAGTGTGGAGAATGCGTTTCGCAACAGCGACTACAACGAGTTCGAAAGGCAATTTGAAAAGGCCTTCCGCGACAGCACCATCGATATGCAATTGAACAAACTCAACTGGCAATCGCCTGTTGATGCTTTCCGCGCCGTACCACCCAAGAAGATGAAAACACTGGTGTTCATCTACACCGATTGGTGCAACTCATGCAAGATAATGCAACGCGCCTCCTTTATCGACTCCACCGTTTTCGCTTTCGCCGATTCCACCTTCAGACTGGTAAGCTTCAATGCGGAGAGCCGTGACACCATCGTGTTCAATGGCCAAACCATACCGTTCGCCATACAACCTGGTGCGCCGCCATTCCACCCGTTGGCAATGGCCCTCACAAAAAACAATCTGGTATTGCCATCGTTGGTCATCCTTGATGAGGATAACCATCTCATTGAAGTAATACCGGCCTACCTGCCTCCATCATCACTCAGTCGTATCTTGCCCTACTTCGGCACCAATGCATACAAGACCCAAACCTGGAATGACTACATCCGCGTTAAGCGGTAATCGCATAAACCCACTCACATGAAAAAATGGCTTACCTTATTGTTGCTGGTTATCAGCATTTCAAACCTGAAAGCGCAAACCAATCCATGCCCTTCGGGCTTTTCGCAACTCATCGTACAAATCGTACCAGATGCATGGCCCTACGAGATCAGTTGGGAGCTGAACGACATCAACGGCGCACAAATCGACTCGGGTGGTTCGGTGGGTGACACCATTTGCATCGCCAACAACTCCTGCCATATATTCACCATCTACGATAGCTACGGCGATGGTATTTATGCGCCTGGTGGATATTGGCTCTACCTGAACGGACAACAGATTGCCACCGGATACAATTACGGATTCCAAGACGTGGTGGCCATCAACTGTCCTTCCGGATCCTTTTGCTCGCAACCATCAACACTTACGGCTGGCAACCACAACACCATTTACGATAACCACTATTACACCTTCACCGCACCAGCAACTGGCATCTATAACATCACCACTTGTGGAACCAACACCTGCGACACAAAAATCTGGGTGTACTCCTACTGCAATCCCCAATCTGGCGATGAAGGTCCTCCGGGAACTTATGCCTACAACGACAATGCAAGTTGCGGTCTCCAAGCTGAGCTGGATGTGATCTTCATGGCCGGACAATCGTACATCGTGCGCATTGGCGACAACAACGACAACTGCACGGGCACTGTGAATTTCTCTTTCAGCTATGTGGGGCCCGTATCGGGATGCACCGACCCGAATGCCTGCAACTTCAATCCACTGGCATCCGTCGACGACGGCAGTTGCATTTACGCACCCAACCCTGGATGCACCGGACCCGATCTGGTATTCGATTCGCTCTCCTTTGTGAACAGTCTTGTGATGCAAACCATTACCGCAGGCACCTGCGATGTAGCCGAGGGTTGTGTAACGGGATATGGCAACCGTTATGTGATTTCCTTCACCTCGAAGATCGACAACATCGGCAATCTCGATTACATCGTAGGAACCCCTTCAGGAAACCCTACGATGTTCAACACGGTGAACTGCCACGGACATGCACATTACGAGGGCTATGGCGACTACCGTTTGTATGATAACAACGGCAACCTGATACCTGCAGGACATAAGAATGGCTTCTGTGTGATGGACCTGTGCGGTTGGGGCACCTACAACTGCGGATACATGGGTATCTCTGCAGGTTGCTACGATGTATATGGTGTAGGCACCCAGTGTCAATGGATCGATATCACTGATGTGCCCGATGGACAATACCGACTGGCTGTGATCATCAACTCACGGCATTTGCCTGATGCGTTCAACCATTATGAAATCAACCATGCCAACAACGCTTTGCAGGTTTGTTTGCAGATCACACGCAACACCGCCGGTGTTCCTTCTTTCACCATACTTCCAAATTGCACTCCGTTTGTGGATTGCATGGGTATTCCAGGTGGTGCCGCAGTTCTTGATTGCAATGGGGTTTGTGCAGGTTCAGGCATCTATGGAAACCTGAACAACGACTTGGCTTTGGACACAACCGATGTATTCGAATATGCCAACATGCTGGAGAGCATGCCGGGCTCATCGGCACCCTGTTATGATTTGAATGGCGACGGACAAGTATCAGTATATGATGCAGCATTGGCCTTGTGGTGCATCAACACGCCACATGCGCCCCACCCTGCAGGAACCAACACCAACGAATGTAATTTTCCGAGGAACATCTTGAATCCAAACGATACTGCCGGGCTTGCCATCACCACAGTGGATTTCACCAATGGGTTCATGGATATTGAGATTCGTAATGTCGATGCCGACATCAAGGCATATCAATTCACCGTAAGTGGCATCATCCCATCATCGGTGGTTAGCTTGGCCGATCCGGTAGAATTCCCCGTAGACATCCGATTGATAAACGGGGGTACATCCCTATTCGCGATTTCGCGGCAGGATTCATCGCTCATGCGTTCGGCAACTTCGCAACCACTGTGCCGCATTTATTTCACGGCGGTTACCGATTCGGTGATTTGCATCGATAACATCCGCGACATCGTGAACCAGAATGCGGAACGATTGATCACTTACACGTTTGGTGGATGTGTACCCACTTCGTTCACTTCAGTCACAGAGTCCAACAGCAGCCAGGCATTCACCATTGCTCCAAATCCAGTGCACGACCAGTTGCGTTTGCAGGTGCTGCATTACTCGGATAACATGTCATATGAGGTTACCGATCCATCGGGACGAATCATAGTGCCGAACACCCGCATATCCAACCCTTCCTTGATGATTGAAACCGGTAAATGGTCCAATGGCGTTTACCTGTTGCGCGTGTACAGCAACGGCCAATCATCCGTACAACGGTTCACCAAACTTTGATTGTCGCGTATCCACCTCATGCAAAAGATCAGCAATTACATCAACGGTGCGTTGGTGGCTCCCGCCTCGGGAGGATATATTGATAACATCAATCCCGCCACTGGAAAAACCTACAGCCACATTCCGGATTCGGATGGGCGGGATGTGGAGTTGGCCGTGCAATCCGCCAAGTCCGCTTTCGCGGGATGGAGCAACACCCCCGCAGAGAAGCGTTCGGCCATTCTGATAAAAATATCGCAGCTAATTGATCGCGACCTCGACAAGCTCGCATTGGCTGAAAGCATTGATAACGGCAAGCCGCTGTGGCTAGCCAAGGCCGTTGACATTCCACGCGCGTCGAAGAATTTTCATTTTTATGCCACTGGCATTTTGCACAATCACACTGCTGCCCACAGCATGGAGGGCACTGCGATTAACTACACCCTGCGTCATCCTATCGGCGTGGCGGGCTGTATTTCGCCATGGAATTTGCCATTGTACCTCTTCACTTGGAAAATCGCACCAGCGCTGGCTGCTGGTTGTTGTGTGGTCGCTAAACCATCTGAGATCACTCCCATGACTGCTTATATGCTTTCGGAGTTGTGCATTGAAGCGGGCTTACCTGCAGGGGTACTGAACATCGTACATGGACTAGGACCAAAGGTGGGTAGTGCCATCACTTCCCATCCGGAGATCCCAGTGATCTCATTCACCGGAGGAACCAAGACAGGAGCGGAAATCTCAAGGGTGGCGGCGCCAATGTTCAAGAAACTTTCGTTGGAGCTGGGCGGCAAGAACCCCAACATCATATTTGCCGATTGCGATTTTGAAAAAGCAGTGAAGACATCGGTGCTTTCGTCGTTCTCCAACCAAGGCGAGATCTGTTTGTGTGGCAGTCGTATGTTTGTAGAGCGCAGTATATATGATAAATTCAAGGAAGCCTTTGTGAAGGAAGTTCAAAAATTGAAAACAGGCAATCCGATGAACGATGAGAATCGAATGGGTGCCATTGTTTCGGAACCGCACATGAACAAGATCTTGTCATATATCGAATTGGCAAAACAAGAGGGAGGAAAGGTGTTGTGTGGAGGAAATCGTGTGGTGTTGGATGGTGAAAATGCTGGCGGCTATTTTATTGCCCCAACGGTAATCGAAGGGCTTCCTTCGGATTGTCGTACCAATCAAGAGGAAATATTCGGCCCTGTAGTCACCATCATGCCATTCGACACCGAAGAGGAAGTTTTGAGTTATGCCAACAGCACCAACTACGGCTTGGCTTCCACCGTATGGACCACAGACCTTAACCGTGCGCACCGCGTGGCATCCAATATTCAAAGCGGCATTGTTTGGATCAACTGCTGGTTGTTGCGCGATTTGCGTACGCCTTTCGGCGGCATGAAGCAATCAGGTGTGGGCCGCGAAGGCGGATTCGAGGCGTTGGATTTCTTCACCGAGGAGAAGAATGTGTGTATCTCGCTCAAGTAGGGGCACACGGATATAGCGAATTGAACGGGTCCGCACAGATTAAACCTGATTCAAATCAAAACAGCACCAATCCGCTTGAGCAGCACCATCAGGGTTCCCTTGCCTGATATCCTGTGGTTTGGATTATCGGTTCAGCCACCAAAGACTTCCCGACAACACTGAGGCAAAACCCACCCATAGGAGG
>JBEAXM010000057.1:0-4191 GCA_041159805.1 Bacteroidota bacterium | reverse complement strand
TGCCCATTCTAAACGCGGATGCACGGATTCTAACAACCACTGCCAACGACTCCACCGATTTGTTGGGTGATTACCGAACCGGCTATCCTACCGCAGGAACCTTTAGTGTGGAGTTCTCCGCCACAGGTTACAACCCAAAAACAATCAACGGTGTAGTGCTCACCAATGGTAATGTCACCGTTTTGGATGTTACACTTGACCCCTTTGTAGGGTTGTCTGAAATGGATGTGAACCCCGTTAAGGTCAGTCCTAACCCTTCGAACTCGAAGGTCAACATCCAGATTGATGGATTTCCAGGAGGCGCATCTGCCACGATGATGGTTGTTGATATGAAGGGATCTGTGATGCATCACGGAAAAATGCTTCCAGGGGGGAGAGCCGTTTTGGATATGTCAACCTGGTGTAATGGCGTTTACTCCTTGCAAATCAAATCCGACCAATTCACATTGCCTGCACAGCGTCTCATTAAAAACTGATTCGCCAACATGTTGAAAGGAGTTTCATCTGTTCTGTTGCTGGTTGTTGCCAATTGCTTCATGACCCTGGCATGGTACGGACATTTGCAATTCCAGAAAATGCCTTCGCTTGCGCGGATGGGGATTATCGGAATCATATTGATCAGTTGGGGAATCGCTTTTTTTGAGTACTGCTTCCAAGTTCCAGCAAACCGAATCGGTTACGAAGCCAATGGTGGACCTTTCAATCTGTTTCAGCTGAAAATGATTCAGGAGGTGATTTCATTAGTGGTGTTTGTGGTGTTCGCTGTTCTAGTATTCAAAACCGAGAAACTGGCCTGGAACCATTTGGTCGGGTTCGCATTGATGGCTTTGGCTGTATTTTTCGTTTTCAAGAAATGGTAATTGTTACACTTATAAGTTAAAAACCAGTATATGTCGCTCACATTACTTGCCTTGATCATCCTAATCGGAATTATCTTGTTGGTGTTGGAGATCATTGTACTTCCAGGACTGATTGCAGGAATCACCGGCCTGATCCTTATTGTGCTTCCCTTGGGATGGATTTACGTTGACTATGGCAGCACCATTGGTAACATTTCATTCGCAATCACTCTTGTACTTACGATAGCTGCGGTTTACTTTTCCTTTAAGAGCAAGGCATGGAATCGGTTCGGATTGAAAAGCACCATCGATAGCAAGGTGAATGATATTTCCGAAATGAATGTGCATGTTGGCGACCACGGAGTTTGTATTTCGGCATTAAGGCCTTCGGGTACTGTTGAGATAAACGGGCATAGGTTGGAGGCCGCATCTTTAGGAACCATCATTGATGCCGGTAGCAACATTGTGGCGGTCGAGGTTTCTTCTACCAAGGTAACCGTTAAGCCAGCGTGACTTGATCAGTTGAATAGTGTTGTATTGTGTTCATTGACAATTAAATAAACCTATGGTTGTGATGAAAGATTCTTCATATAAATTGGCTAACTTCACACCAAATCAGTTGTTTTAAAAAACTAATTAACCCATCAATCCAATAAAACCATGACGTTTCCATTTCTAGTTCTTGTAGTTGTTGCAGCAATCATTGTTTTCTTTTTGTTTTTGTACTTCGTTCCGGTTAACCTTTGGATTACCGCAGTTTTCTCTGGTGTCAAAATCAGCATCATGGATCTGGTATTGATGCGTCTCCGCAAGGTGCCGCCCAGCATTGTGGTGAATGCGTTGATCAATGGTACTAAAGCCGGGTTGAACATTACCGCCAATGAAATCGAGACGCACTATCTAGCGGGTGGTAATGTGAATAATGTTATCAAGGCGTTGATCTCTGCCGATAAGGCAACCATCCAATTAAATTTCAAGACGGCTACCGCTATTGATTTGGCGGGTCGCGATGTGTTCGATGCCGTACAGCTATCGGTTAATCCAAGGGTAATTGATACACCTCCGGTTTCAGCAATGGCCAAAAACGGTATCCAGCTTTTGGTAAAAGCCCGTGTTACGGTGCGAGCCAACATCAATCAGTTGGTGGGTGGAGCCGGTGAGGAAACTGTTTTGGCCAGGGTAGGAGAGGGTATTGTTACCAATATCGGTTCAGCCCATGATCACAAGTCGGTTCTTGAAAACCCTGATCAGATTTCGAAGACCGTTTTATCAAAAGGATTGGATGCAGGTACGGCATTTGAAATCCTTTCCATAGACATTGCCGATATTGATGTTGGCGAGAACATCGGTGCCAAACTTCAAACCGAACAGGCAAGCGCTGATTTAAAAGTAGCCCAGGCAAAAGCCGAAGAACGTAGAGCACTTGCTGTGGCCCAGGAGCAGGAAATGAAGGCAAAGGCCCAAGAAGCCCGTGCCAAGGTAATTGAAGCTGAGGCACAGGTTCCGCAAGCCATGGCTGAAGCATTCCGCAATGGTAATTTGGGTATCATGGACTACTACCGAATGAAGAACCTACAAGCCGATACCGACATGCGTGAATCCATTGCAAAGCCGGGGTCACAGGCGCCTAAAAAGGACTGATTTCACGTTTGTAGATGATTTTCGTCATGTTTTTTATTGGCTGAATATCAGTCTTTTATTTCGTTTTATTCGTTTCCGGCATTTTTTCGGGCAACCCTAAGTCTTTTCATGCGTACAAGGTCATTATTGAACCAATGGCTTTGTATATGAGTAGATTGTACAAGTTTTTTAGATCAGCTCAAATCAGAATCGAGAGAAGATGCATTCTTTCCATGCTGATGGCCTTTGTAGTTCTTTACCCTAACCAAATAAAAGCTTGTGAAACGGCTTTCACATTGGACTGGAGCAATCCGGCTACCTACACAGTATCTTGTGGAAATGTTATTCCGTCTGGGTGGAAGGTGACCAATGAGCGATGCTCATACTACTCGCCAGTGTTCAATGTAGGCAGCTCATCAAGTGGCGGATCAAAACAGGTTGATTTGGTTTTGCGCATTAATCAAAGTGGTAACCTAGATCCCGATGATTCTGCCTTGGTAATGATTTATGTGAATGGTTCGGCTTACACGAGCTATGTGTTCGCGGGCAACAATTCCAACTCCGTTTTTTCAATAAACCCTTTGTTAAGTGTTCCATCTAACGGGACCTACATGGTGGTTATTACTTTGTTTACCAATGCATCCAATGAGTTCTGGACCATCAAGAGTGGCGACTTCACCACTTGTGTGATCGAGCCAACCCCTTTACCAATCACCTTGGTTGATTTCGATGCGGTGGAGGATTCCGATGGGGCTGCATCAATCACATGGGTGACGCAATCGGAAAAAATAAACGACTATTTCACGCTTGAGCGATCTGGTACCGGTGATGTATTTGAACCATTGGTGAAGCTGGATGGCGCTGGCACCTCCACCGAAATAAGGCATTACAAATTCATTGACCATGTTCCGTTGAATGGTGTTTCATATTACCGACTGAGTCAAACGGATTTTGATGGACAAACCACTGTTTGTGGACTTTTAACCTTTCACCTGCAAAGCAAACATGTATCCCAACCGGTGATTGTTTTGCGAAACAATCCGTTCAAGGATCAGCTTTCCATTTCTGTCAACTCATCAGAGGCAACCAAGGTATCGGTACGTTTAATATCCTCTTCAGGTAAGGAGTCATTTGACCAGCACATACCTTTACAATCTGGCAAAAACAGTCTGGATGTCCCAATCAACCATGAGCTGCTTCCTGGTATTTATACATTGGTGGTTACCACCGACCTTGGCGATCAGTTGGTAGCCAAGGCCGTTAAGCGCTAAAACTTTCATTTTCGCAAATGTTAACGGCCGGATCTTCTTGGCCTGCTTTTACTATCTTTACTGAAAACAGAGTGCATGTCAAATCGGATCGTAGTTCCCTTGTCATTTGTAATTGTTTTTCTCTTCACGGGTTGTGGTAAGGACGATGAACAAATGCTTACTCCCGTTCCCGTTGATTTTCGTGATGCGTTGGTAGGGAATTATGTTGGTACCCAGCAGCAGTATTTTTGGACCTTGTCGAATCCCATTGCCTTCGACACCACCTTTGCCTATTCCTTTTCAGTATCAAAGCATCCTTCATCCGCTGATTCCATCATCGTTGATAACAGGGTGTATCCGATTGATACTTCACTGAGTTACTATTATTCGAATTATCCTGGAAACATCGATCAGATGGATTTCAGGAACGACTCCTGTTTGATTTATCAACGCTCGGGCGGTTTGGGAGGATTTTCCTACAC